>WGBZ01000132.1 GCA_015494035.1 Lysobacterales bacterium
CAGGGCGTCCGATTTCTCCCCAAAGTCCAAAAAAAACCGCAAATTCGACTCCAGCGGCGTTATCGAATAAAACAAAGAGCCTGAGCGAGAATCGCGGGACAATCTCCTATTGGCAAGCAATGACAGCCATTATGGTTCTGACCTTATTGGGCATGTTGCGTTTATGGCTACAGAAACCGGATTTGCCCATCACTGAGCAAAGTTCCCTGGTATATTTCGAGCCCATATCGAATAGGCCATCCGAGTTCCCCCCACCAGTTTCAAACCACGATTGGCTGGAAGTGGGTTCCAGAAGTTTTCTTCTTCAGTTGCTGGATTGGTTTTCTGATCTGAAGCGGGTTACACAGCAAGGTAATAGCCAGATAGAGTATGTTTACCCAAATGGTAAAGCAGCCCTATCCCTATCTCTTCCCCGGCGACTACCCAAGGGTGGTTTTTCCCTTCACTATATTCTCGATCCACACGGCAGTGCAGAAACAGCAAGGACGATTGAAAAAGAAAGTTTGAGTGCGCTCTATCAAGCTTTTTTCTGGCAGCTAGAGCAGAAGTTCGAACGAAATAGCAAACAATTGGGGGCTGGCATGTTGTTGATTCCCGACAGCAGTCTGGCATTGGAAAACCACCACAAAGCAGTGCAAGCCAGGCTTCAGGGCAAGAGTGCGCTGGCATTGGAATACACGCTGAAATCCACCAGTTTGGCACCGAATTTTTTGCCGGCGTGGTACGAAATGGCCGTGGCCTATCGCGATCAAGGTCGCCTCGATAAAGCGTTGGCAGTCACACGGGCAGTTCAGGCAAAAAATAATCCTGTGCTTCACTTCCGCTTCATCTTGCTGCAGGCACAATTACTTGACCAGTTAGGTAAATACAATGAAGCCTGGAATATTTACCAAGACGCAGCTCAAAGGGCACGTGAAGGGAGGCAAACCGCAAACCTGGCCTCCATCCTTATCAGCGAAGCTATCCTTGACCGAAAGTTGAAAAACTTCAACCGTGCTGAAAAGGCTTTGAAGGAGGCGCGAAAGCTGGTCACCATGGAGGAAAATCCAACGCTATATGGGGCCATGATGGGCACTTGGGCGAGACTGGACAAGGCGCAGTTCAAGCTGACATCTGCGCTGGAAAAGGCGGCTTTGGCAAAAAAAGCCCACTTATTATCTGGTCACCTGAAACATGGTGCGAGTATACAGAACCTGCAAGCCGATGTTTTGAGTTATATGAATCGTTGGGAGGAGGCCGAGGAAATTGTCAAAAACACACTTGGGTTGAACGAGAACATAAAGAATCGACGGGGCGAATGCGACAACCGAGTGTTGTTAAGTAAAATTTACCAAAGCACAGGCCGACTTGCGTTGGCGGCCAGGGAATGGAAGAAAGTTATAGAGTGCACATCTGGCCTGAACTTGCCAGGAAACCAGGCCATGGCTTATTTGTGGATGATCAGACTGGAAATAAAGCGTGACAATCTAAGCCATGCCAGACTGGTCGAGCGTCGGTTTGATCTGCATGTGCATGAACAAAATGACAAAAAAGACCTCAAAGAGTTGCTGCTCCGTGGGCAGTTGGAATTGGCGATCGCTGAAAAAGAGATCAGCAAATCCCAGGCTATCCTGAAAGCCCTGGAAAAAGCCAGCGGGAAGGTTTACGCCTTGTATCGGGCGGATATTGCCCTGTTGCAAGGCCATCTTGGGTCGGCTGAAAAGCTCTATTGGCATGCTTTGAACGAGCTACCGGAAAACACACCATACAGCACACGGGTCGAATACCAGAGTCGTTTGGCCAAAATATATGCTCGCAATAATCCGGGCAAATTGCGCCAGTTAGTGGAGCAAATGAAGCAATTCAACCCCTTTTGTTATCCGGTAAAAAAGTATGAATCATTGATCCTGGCTAATGACAATCAGCTGGTTGAGGCCATAATGCAGATGGAGGAGCTAAAGCTTCAGGCCGGGGAGTTATGGCGCCCTCAAGATGAATTGCTGCTGTCCAGGCTACGAAAGCACAGCCAAGGAAGGGTCAAAGCCGAGAGGCAAGAAGACTTTTCCCCCATCAGCGCATAAACTGCCACCAGTTTACCAGTCACTGTGCAAGTAAACTCACAGGGCAGAGCGCTGCATGCAAACGATCAGCTGCATAAACAGGGCTAGGTTTAGTTATTATTTTGCGGGTACAGGTGTACGTCGCGTTGGGGATAGGGAATGGAGCAACCAGCCGCTTCCAGGTTCACTTTCAGCTGTTCCAGCAAGTCGCCATACACCGTCCAGTAATCCGGCGTCTTGCACCACGGCCGCACGGAAAAATTGACGCTGGAATCGCCCAGTTCGGTGAGCAACAAGGATGGCGCCGGGTCGTCCAGCACCTTGGGGTGCGCCGCCACGGTTTCCAGCATCACCTGGCGGGCTTTCTTCAGGTCATCGTCATAGCCCACGCCTATGGACAGGTCCACGCGCCGAATGGGCTTGGCGGTGTAATTGATGATGGACTCGCCCATAATCTGGCCGTTGGGAATCACGATTTGGCGGTTATCTGCGGTTTTCATGGTGGTACTGAACACGCCAATTTCCTCGGCCACGCCGGTTTTACCGGCTATTTCCACCAGGTCACCAACCCGGAACGGGCGAAACAGGATAATCATCACGCCGGAAGCAAAATTGGACAGGGAGTCTTTCAACGCCAGGCCCACCGCCAGGCCAGCGGCGCCCAGAATGGCCAGGAAAGAGGTGGTTTCGATGCCCAGCATGCCCAGCACGCTGACAATCAGCACCACCAGCAAGAGGTAATAAACCAGTTTGCTGACAAAGCGCACCAGGGTTTCGTCCGCATCGACCTTGCGCAAGCCTTTGGCCACCAGGCCGGTGAGTACTTTAATCAGCCGGCGGCCGATCCAGAACACCAGCAGGGCGCTGCCAAGGCGGATCAGAAACGGGTAAATAGCTGACGGGTCCTGCAGAAATTCGTTAATGTGTTGTTTGATGCTTTCCATGGTTGGCTCCTGGAAAAGTGGTCAAGTGCTTTAGGGAAGCACTGATCGAATCGTGAACTCGGTTCTCCTACCTGAAATGTTCGATAACTGTATTGAATTCCTTGCCAATAGCCCTCTATTGGCTGCGAACTTCGCCTTGTTCTCGAACATTTCCGGCATAATTTGCTTCGTCCAAATTCAATCAGGGCTTCCTTAGGCGGAATACTGGTCAAGCAGCGATTTGGGAATGCCCCGGGGAATCGCTGCCAGCAGGTTGCGGGTGTAATCGGTTTTGGGGTGCTGGTAGATTTCCTCGGCAGTGTCCAGCTCCAGCAATTTGCCCTGGTGCATGACGCCAACGCGATCGGAAATGAAATTGACCACCGACAGGTCGTGGGAAATGAAGATATAGGTCAGGCCCATTTCCTCCTGCAGATCCAGCAACAGGTTGAGCACCTGGGCCTGCACGGAAACGTCCAGGGCCGATACCGATTCGTCACAGATGATAAATTCCGGTTCCACCGCCAGCGCGCGGGCGATGCAAATGCGCTGCCGCTGACCGCCGGAAAATTCGTGCGGGTAGCGTGACAGCTGTTCGGGCTTCAGGTCCACCTTGCGCATCAGCTCCTGGGCGCGGGCAAAGCGGTCTTTCTTGTTCTCACCAATACCGTGAATGGTCATGGGTTCGGTGAGTATGTCACCAATGGTCATGCGCGGATTGAGGGAAGAATACGGGTCCTGGAAAATGATTTGCAGGCGCGAACGCATCTTTCTCAAGGCTTCGCCAGACAGGTCCATGATATTGACGCCGTCATAAATCACTTCGCCGTCAGTGGCCTCCTGCAGGCGCAGAATGGTGCGACCCAGGGTGGTTTTACCGCAGCCGGATTCGCCCACCAGCCCCAGTGTTTCGCCTTTGCGGACGGAAAAGCTGACGTCATCCACGGCCTTTACGTAATCTTTGGTGGTGCCGAAAAATCCGCCTTTGACGGGAAACCAGGTTTTTAGGTTATTCACTTCCAGCAACACCGGATTGCCGGATTTGTCCTCCTTGACCATGGGTTCAAAGCGCTCCGTGGGCACTATTTTTTCATTGCCGGCTTCGTCCATGTAATCGGCCACCGTCAGCAGGCGGCGCGGATTGCCTTCCAGTAGCGGACGACAGGCGATGAGACCCTTGGTGTAGGGGTGTTTGGCATTGGTGAAGATGGTGTCCACCGGGCCGGTTTCCACAATGTTGCTGCGGTACATGACCACCACGTCGTCGGCCAGGTCGGCGATCACGCCCAGGTCGTGGGTGATAAACAGCATGCCCATGTGGTACTTGTCCTGCAGGTCCAGCATCAGGTCCAGCACCTGCTTCTGGATGGTCACGTCCAGCGCCGTGGTGGGTTCGTCACAGATCAGCAGTTCAGGTTCGCAGGCAATGGCCATGGCGATCATCACACGCTGTTTCTGGCCTCCGGACAGCTCGTGCGGGTAGGCGCGGATTTTCTTTTTCGGGTCGGGAATGCCCACCTGATCCAGCAGGTCTTCAGCCTTTTGCCAGGCCTCTTTTTTGCTCATGCCACGGTGCAACATTAGCACCTCGGCAATCTGGCTGCCGATGCGAAACACCGGATTAAGGCTGGTCATGGGTTCCTGGAAAATCATGGAAATGCGGTCCCCGCGGATTTTGCGCATTTCGCTTTCGGATTTTTTCAGCAGGTCTTCGCCCTTGAACAGCAACTCACCGGAGGTGATGCGCCCCGGCGGTGAAGGGATCAGGCCCATGATGGCCAATGAAGTGACGGATTTGCCCGAGCCGGACTCGCCCACCAAGCCAACGGTCTTGCCTTTGGGAATGTCGAAGGAAACGTGATTGACGGCAGTGACGGTGTCGTCCTGGGTCTGGAATTCAACCGTGAGGTCGCGGATGCTCAGCAAAGGTTCAGTCATGGCGTTACCGGTCTTTGGGGTCGAGCGCATCGCGCAGGCCGTCCCCGATAAAATTGAAAGAAAACAGCGTAATGGCCAGAAAAAGCGCCGGAAAAATCAGTGACCAGGGCGCGATTTCCATGTCCTGGGCGCCTTCATTGACCAGCGCGCCCCAAGAGGTGAATGGTTCCTGCACGCCCAGGCCCAGAAAGCTTAAAAACGATTCTACCAGAATCACCTGGGGAATGGTCAGGGTCACGTAGACGGCCACAATGCCCAGCAGGTTGGGCACAATGTGGCGGAAAATGATGCGGGCCTTGCTGGCCCCCAAGGCTTCGGCGGCCTCGACAAACTCGGTGTGCCGCAGGCTTAGTGTCTGGCCACGCACGATGCGCGCCATGTCCAGCCAGATGTAGGCGCCAATGGCGGCGAAGATCAGGTAAATGTTGCGGCCAAACACCACCATCAGCAGAATCACCAGAAACATGAATGGCAAGGCATACAGAATGTCCACCACGCGCATCATGAAGGCGTCCACCTTGCCGCCAAAAAAACCGGCGATGGCCCCGTAGGTGATGCCGATGACCAGACTCACCAGGGTGGCCACCAGCCCCACCAGCAAGGAAATGCGGCCACCGTAGAGGGTGCGCACAAACAGGTCACGGCCCATGGCATCGGTGCCGAAATAGTGGCCGCTGGCCACATCCGGCGGCACGGACATCTGTTCCCAGTCGATGGTGTCGAAGGCGTGGGGAGAAAACATCGGGCCGATGATCACCAATACAACCACCAGCAACAGGATGATGGCACTGGCAATGGCCAGGCGGTTCTGCTTCAGGCGCAACCAGGCGTGATGCCAGAGGCTCTGGCCCTTTTCGGCCAGTATTTGTTCTGCCGGCTGTTCGGCCAGTGCTTTTACCACAGCGGTCTTGTTGTCGTTGGTCATGGGCTTATCCTTTGCCCTGCAGGCGAATTTTGGGGTCGAGCACGGCGTACAGAATGTCCACAATCAGGTTGAAGACCACGATCAGCACGCCAATAAAAATCACCACGCCCATCACCAGGGTGTAGTCGCGGTTCAGCGCGCCCTGAACAAAATAGCGCCCCAGACCGGGCACGCCAAAGATCTTTTCGATCACCACCGAGCCGGTGATGATGCCGGCGGCGGCCGGGCCCAGGTAGGAGACCACCGGCATCAGGGCCGGTTTCAGGGCGTGTTTCAATACCACCCTGGGCATGGACAAACCCTTGGCGCGCGCAGTGCGGATGTAGTCGGAGCGCAACACCTCGATCATGGAGCCGCGCATCAGGCGGGCAATGTAGGCAATGTAACGCAGGGACAAGGCCAGCACCGGCAAAATCAGGTACAGCCAGTGGCCGCCGTTCCAGCCGCCGGCTGGCAGCCAGTTGAGGGAAATGGCAAAAAACAGGATTAGCAAGGGCGCGACCACAAAGTTGGGAATGGAAATGCCGGTCATGGCGGTGGACATGAGGGCATAGTCTACCCACGAGTTCTGCCGCACCGCAGCCACCGTGCCCAGGGTGACGCCAATGAGTACCGCCAGCAACAGCGCCAGCCCGCCAAGGGTCAGAGACACCGGAAAACCCCGGGCAATCAGTTCGGTGACGGTGAAATCTTTGTACTGGAACGAGGGGCCGAAATCACCACGCACGATGTTGCCCAGGTAGCGAAAGTACTGTTTGTAAAGCGGTTCGTCCAGGTGATATTTTTTTTCCAGATTGGCCTGGATTTCCGGCGGCAGGCTCTTTTCGGTATCAAATGGGCCACCAGGGGCCACGCGAATGAGGAAAAACGAAATGGTGATCAGCACCAGCAAGGTCGGAATCGCCCCGAGCAGGCGCTTGATAGCGTAGTGCCACATCAGTCTTTTTCTCCTGCGGATGCGTCCCGCGTGTCATGTGGTGAAGACACTTCCCGGCCATCCTTGTCCAGCCAGACCTTTTCCGTGCGGTGCTTGAGGATATACCAGTCCTTGCTGTAGTGGTGGTCCATGATGTTGCTGCCGACACCACCCACGTAAGGTTTAACCAGCCGCTTGACCACGTAGCTGTACAGCGGCATCACCGGCTGGTCAGCCAGCATCAGTCGTTCGGCTTGTTGCATGAGCTGGGTGCGTTTTTCGGCATCGGGTTCAGCGGCAATTCGGGCCAGCAAGGCGTCGTATTCGGGATTGTTATAACCTGAATCATTGATGCCGTGTTGTGAGTGCAGCAGTTCCAGAAAGCTCATGGGGTCGTTGTAATCGCTGATCCACCCGGCGCGAAAAACCTGCGTCACCTGCTTCTGTTTGCGGTTGGACAGAAACACCTTCCATTCCTCGTTGATCAGGCGGGTTTTGACGCCCAGGGCCTGTTTCCACATAGCCGCCACGGCAATGGCAATTTTCTTGTGATTTTCCGAGGTGTTGTAACGCAGTTCCACCTCAAGCGGGTTGGTTTTGGAATAACCGGCCGCTTCATACAGGCGCCGGGCTTCGGCCAGCTGCTTTTCCCGCGGCCAGCTGGCCCAGGGCGGGTTTTGCGGGGTGTAGGTGCCAGCCCCTGAGCTGACTCCCGGGGGCACAAAGGCATAGGCCGGGCGTTCGCCAAACTGCGTCACCTTGCCGGTCAGGATGTCCCGGTCCACTGCCATGGCCAGGGCTTTGCGCAGCTTGAGGTTGTCCTTGAAAGGCGGTCTGGTGAGGTTGAACCCGTAGTAGTAAATGCCCAGCCATGGGTTAATGACCAGTTCCTCGCCCAGGTATTTTTTGATCCACTTGAACTGGTTGTTGGGTACTTCATTGGTCCAGTCAATTTCACCGGCGCGGTACCGTTTCAGCTCGCTGGACTGGTCTTCTATGGGGTAATACCAGACTTCATTGATGTGGGTGTTTGCGTCATTCCAGTAGTGGTGGTTGCGCACCAGCTTGATGTGCGACTGCACCACCAGTTCATCCAGGGTGTAGGCGCCGTTGCTGACCAGGTGACCGGGCTTGGCCACCGCATCGCCCCATTTTTCCACGCTGGCTTTGTGCATGGGATAAGTGGAGGAGTGGTTCAGCAAGCCGAGGAAATACGGCGCTGGTGTGGCCAGCTCAATACGCAGGGTGAAATCATCCAGTGCCTTCACTCCCAGGGCTTCCAAAGGCAGTGCCCCGGCGGCCACCGCGTCGGCGTTACGGATGGGGCTGAGGATTTTAGTGTATTTGCTGCCGGTGGCCGGGTTCAGCGAGCGTTTCAGGCCGTATTCAAAATCCTGCGCGGTCACCGGCGAGCCGTCGGACCAGCGCCCGTTGTGGCGAATATGAAAGGTGTAGGTGAGGCCGTCTTCGCTGATGTCCCAGCTTTCGGCACCGGCAGGAACGATACGTCCGTCGGGCGATTCTCCGGTCAGACCTTCAAACAGGTCGCGCAGAATGTTCGAGCTGGGTACGCCTTCGGCCTTATGCGGATCCAGGGTTTGCGGTTGGCTGCCATTGCCTTTGCGCAGGATCTGCTTTTCCGCCAGCACGGCCGGGTCGGGCTTGCCATCAATCAGGTGTACTTTGGGCACCACAATGCGTTCAACCTGTACCGGTTCATCATTGGATGAAGAACAGCCAGTCAGCACGGCGATGGTCGCCACGGCCGCCAGCGGCCAGCTGACATAAACCGGCAACAAGCGAAGAAAGGAACGGAGGGTGAAGCGGCAGGCCTGGGAAGGGTGGGGCTTAACGGCGGGTTTTGTCATGCAGGTATCGGCTCAGGTGGCGGTCAGCGACGTTATCAACGTAGCCGCCTATTCTATCGGAAAGCAGGTGCCTGGAAACGTAAAAGTACAGGGGAATCACCGGCACATCGGCCAAAAGCAGGCGTTCTGCCTGGCCGATCAGTTGTTGACGCTGTTCACCCTGACAGAGGCGGATCTGACCCAGCAGGGCATCAAAGCGCGGGTTGCGGTAATGGTAGTAATTGTTGGGTGAATCACTGCTGAACAGGCGCAGAAAATCCAGCGGGTCGTTCACGTCCGCGATCCAGCCGGAGCGAAAGACCTGCCTTTCTGGTTTTTTGCGCTCATGCACAAACACTTTCCATTCCACGTTGCGCAGGCGTGAGCGTATGCCCAGGTTCTGTCGCCACATGGCGGCCACGGCCAGGGCCACCTTGCGTTGGTTGGCTGATGAGTTGTAGAGGATTTCCAATGGTTCGGCGGTTTGTGGTTTGAAACCACTTTCTGCCAGCTGTTTGCGCGCATAGGCTAGCTGCTGTCTCTTATACACATCTCCGAGCC
>WGBZ01000133.1 GCA_015494035.1 Lysobacterales bacterium
ACCAAAGCTGTTGGGGCCACCGCCGCAGCCGGGGCCGGAAGCGCCGGTGGGGTTGCCGCCGTTAAACAAGGTAGCATTCAAGGCGTCCAGGCACTGACCGGAAAGTAGCGGATCAATGCCGTTTTCCAATGCCTTGACGTCGGTGTAGTTGATGCGTTGCAGGTCAACCAGCAAGGTGCCGGTTTCGCCCACGTCAGCGGAAACACCAATGGTCCAGGTGGACGGGATATCGAAATTGCCGCCTTCGGCAAACAGGCTGGAGTAATCGCTGAACTTGTCAAAGTCGATTTTGCTCTGCCAGGAACCGCCCAGGCGCATGCCTTCGGCCACGCCCAGGTTAAAGCCCACTTTCAGGCCATAACCAAAGGCGTTGTCATAGCCATTATTGGTCAGTTTGGTGGGGTCCAGTACCACGCCGGCAAAGTTGCCCAGGCCTTCGGCCTTGAAGCGCTGGTAGCCCAGAATCACGCTGGCGCCAATGGAAGAATTTTCACCGATCTTGTGTGAGACGCTGGGAGCCACAAACAGCTGCATCAGATCCACGCCGGTGTCGCCAGCACCAAAAGTGCCCGGTGCCTGGCCAATGGAGTCAGTCTGCGGGTTGTACACAAAGGCCGAGCCGCTTTGCCAGGTGGTGTTCATGCCGCCGTTGCCATAAACCACCACACCCACAGACGTGTTGTCATTAAGCATGGTGTTCCAGCCAAAGTGTGGAATCACAAACAGGTTTTTGTCGCTTTTGACTTTGCCCGGGCCCAGGGAAAAAGGCAGTTGGCAGGGTTCAACTCCAGGTGCCGGACAGGGCGATCCTGGGCCGAGGCCGCCACCGGAAATCACGCCGGAATAGGCCGGAATGGCCGGTTGGCCTTGCACTTCGTACTCGCGCAAGGGCGAAAACAAATTGGCGCCGAAGTCCATGCGCTTGCCTACAAACACCAGATTGGCCGGGTTGGTGGCGCCAGCCAGTGAATCGGCGTCTTCATCGGCATTGGCCACGCCGGCACCGGCCATGCCGGCTTCTTTCATGGAATAGGCGTGAGAGAAATAGCCATTGGTGGCCAGTGCAGAGCCACTCATGCCCAACAGGGCACACAGTGAGGTTGCCAGTAAGGCACGCTTTTGAGTTTTCATAGAGTTTCCCCTTTGGTTGTGATTAAACAGTCTTTGTTAAATCGGTGTGAAACAGCGAATTAATCACCAATCATAAAAGCCAGCGGCGGTTTTGTAAAGAAACAGCCGCCAATGGTGTTCAGGGAGAGCGGCCAGAGATCCACAAGGCCGGATTGGGTATGGCTGATGCGCTTAACAGATAATTTCCTCATTTCTGCTACAATTCAAAGCATGCACGAAGACAGTAAAAGAACGGACAATTACCAGCAGCAGGCGGTGGCGGAAAAGCCACAGCTGCAGGAACCACCGATGTATAAAGTGGTCATATTGAATGACGATTACACGCCCATGGATTTTGTCATTGAGGTGTTGCAATTGGTCTTTCATATGGACGAATCCCGCGCCACGCAAATCATGTTGCATGTGCATACACGTGGCAAGGGACTGTGTGGCATTTACAGCCATGAAATTGCCGAGACCAAAAGCGCCCAGGTCAATGACTACGCCCGTGAGCATGAACACCCCCTTTTATGCATCGTGGAGCCTGTTTAGAAAATGTTTGACCCCATACTCGAAAAAACCATCGCCCAGATATACCGCCAGGCGCACGCCCAGCGGCACGAATACCTGACGGTAGAGCATTTGTTGCTTGGCTTGCTGGACAACCCGGTGGCACAAATCATCTTTCAGGACGTGGGTGTGGACACCGAGTTGCTGGCCAACGAAACACGTTTTGCCATTGAGCAGCAGGTGCAAACCCTACCGCCCGACAGCGATCAGAAGCCACAGACCACCCTGGCTTTCCAGCGCGTTATGCAACGCGCCATTTATTCTGCCCAGGCAGCGGAAAAGGAGCCAGTCAGCACCGAGCGCGTGGTGGTTTCCCTGTTTGAAGAAAAGGACAGTTACGCCTACTACCTGCTGACCAAGCAGGGCGTGACCCGGCTGGATATTGTCTCCTATATTTCCCACGCCATGCTCGATATGGATGCCGACGAACGCGACAAGGCGGTCAAATCCAATGACAGCGCCGCCGAAGAAAAAAGCCAGGACAAGAACGACAAGGACAGCCGTGGCCGGCGCCGCAAGCGCGAAAGCGAAGAGTCCCCCGAATCGTTTCTGGAAAACCTGAACGAGAAAGCCATTGCCGGCGAAGTGGACCCGCTGATTGGCCGCGACAAGGAACTGGAACGTCTGATCCAGATACTGTTGCGGCGGGCGAAAAACAACCCGCTGCTGGTGGGTGAGCCGGGCGTGGGCAAGACCGCCCTGGCCGCCGGTCTGGCCAAGCGCATTGTGGATGGTGATGTGCCGGATTTGATGAAAAAATCCGTTGTCTATTCCCTGGAGCTGGGCACCTTGCTGGCCGGCACCAAGT
>WGBZ01000134.1 GCA_015494035.1 Lysobacterales bacterium
GACCGGGAGCGTAGCGGCAAGAAAGTCTCCGAAGCGTTTCTTTCGCAAATAGAAACCGTGCGGGAGCAAATCGCTTTCCAGAAAAAATACATCGAAAACAAAAACACCGAAAAGGCCGAATTGATGAAACGCTTTGACAACGACCTGGCCCTGTACCGCGAAATCATGCAAGAGCGACGCCACGGTAGCGGGCACAAAAAATAGCCATTGACAGTGCCATCACGGCATTGAGCACCACCGAACCACCTCTGAAACCCCGGCTTGTCCGGGGGTTTTTATTGCGCGTGGCCGGTTTGCACGGCCCAGAGTTTGGCGTAGATGCCATCGGGGCGGGTGATGAGCTCGGCGTGGCTGCCGCTTTCGGCAATGCGGCCTTTGTCCATGACGATGATGTTGTCGGCATTGACCACGGTGGACAGGCGGTGTGCGATGACGATAACGGTGCGGTTTTTGGCGATTTTCTGCATGGATCGCTGGATGGCCGCTTCGGTTTCGTTGTCCACCGCGGAGGTGGCTTCATCGAGAATCAGCAGCGGGGGATTCTTGAGTATGGCCCGGGCAATGGACAGCCGCTGGCGCTGGCCGCCGGAGAGCTTGATGCCGCGTTCCCCCACCACGGTGTCATAGCCCTGGGGCAGGGCGGTGATAAATTCATGCGCTTCGGCCAGTTTGGCCGCTTTGATAATCTCGGCTTCGCTGGCGCCGGCCTTGCCGTAGGCAATGTTGTCGCGCACCGTGCCGTCGAACAGGTAGATGTCCTGACTCACCAGGCCGATTTGTTCGCGCAGGGAGCCCAGGCATAGCCGCTGGATGGGCACGCCGTCAATGCGTATGTGCCCGCTTTGCGGTATGTAAAAACGCAAGAGCAGCTTCACCAGGGTGCTTTTACCGCTGCCGGTCTGTCCCACCAGGGCCACGGTTTTGCCCGCCGGGATGCGCAAGTCGATGTGCTGCAGCACCGGCTGTTCGCTGGCGTGGTCGTAGGCAAAGGAAACTCCGGAGAATTCCACTTCGCCACGGAACGGCTTGTCAATGCAGTCGCTTTCATCCGCGCTTTCGGCTTCGCCTTCAATCAGGTTCAATACCCGCCGTGCCGAGGCCATGGCGCGTTCGTACAGGTCCATGGTGACGGCCAGGTTGGTGAAAGGCCACAGCAGGCGCTGGGTCAGAAACACCAGCACGCCGTAGGCGCCCACATTCAGCCTTCCTGCCAGCACGTCCAGCCCGCCAATGATAAACGTGGCCAGAAAACCGGCCAGAATGGCCATGCGGATGATGGGTATGAATGCCGATGAAACCGCAATGGCTTCGGCGTTGGCGCGCGAATAGTCGGCCGAGACTTTTTCCAGTTGCTGCAGTTCGTGTTGTTCGCGGGTAAAGCTTTTGATGGTGGCAATGCCGGCGATGTTGTTGCTGATGGTTTTGGCCAGCCGGCCGGCCAGGTCCCGTACTTTGGCGTAGCGTGGCTGGGCTTTCTTCTGGAACCAGAAGGCGCCAACAATGATCACCGGGATGGGCGCGAAGGCCAGCAAGGCCAGTTTGGGCGACACGTAGAAAAACACCGAGCCGACACCAATCACAGCGGTGAGCACCTGGATCAGGTCGTTGGCGCCACCGTTGAGAAACCGTTCCAGCTGATTGATGTCATCATTGAGGATGGCGGTGAGGTTGCCGGAGGACTGTGATTCAAAAAATGCCATGCCGCGTTGCTGCAGGTGCCGCCACGCATCCAGCCGCAGGCGATGTTGCAGTGTTTGGGCCAGGTTGCGCCATTCAATGGAATACAGGTACTGGAAGACCGATTCGCCGAGCCAGATCAGAAAGGTCAGGACCCCCAGCAGAACCAGTTGCTGTTTCGGGTCCGTGACGCCAAAACGGGAAAGGAATGAGTCCTCCCGCCGCACCACCACATCAATGGCCATGCCAATGAGGATTTCCGGCATGATGTCGAACAGCTTGTTCAGGACCGAGTAGAGACTGGCCAGCCACACCCGGGCTTTCAACTCACCGGCGTAACGCAGCAGGCGACGCAACGGGTGTTCGGCGGGATGGGAGTCAATGCCACTGTCGGCTGGGGTGGTTGTTGTGTTCACGGGCTGATCTGTTCCATGTGGTCCGGATACAGAAAACGCACCTGCTGCACGCGCGGGCCCAGCATGTGAATACTGCCGGGGTAACGCTGGTTGCCGTCGACGGTGAATTCGAACGACCAGCGCCGGCGCCATTGCAGCTGCTTGCCATCCCATTGCGGTTTGAGTTGCTTCAGGGCCACGCTGTCATCCAGAAACAGCACGCCCTGTTTTTCGGCCAGGCGTTTGCCGGTTTGCCGGGCCTTGTCACGCGCCTGGGCCTGATGCAGCCAGAACCAGAACAGCACAGCGGCCAGCAGAAGGAGATTTAATTCAGTCATGCGGCTATTTTATCGGCTAGCTTGCCTTGGGTGGGGGTTGCCGGTGGTTTTTTTGATGTTCACCCGTTTCTGAAAAAGCGGATGGGCGGGGCCGTGAGCCGGGTTGGCTTAGGGAGCTTCCCTAGCCCAGCCAGCCCAGACGCCAGAGCAGAAAGGTGACCGCGGTGATCACCACCGTGCCTGCCAGGTTCAGCACCAGGCCGGTTCTTATCATGGTTTTGATGGGCACAGCGCCGCTGCTGAAAATCACCGCATTGGGGGGCGTTGCCACGGGCATCATAAAGGCGAAGCTGGCGCTGATGGTGGCTGGCAACAACAAAACCAGATAGGGCAGGTGCAAGGCCAGGGAGACAGAATAAAGTATTGGCAGGACAATGGCGGTGGTGGCGGTGTTGCTGTTGATCTCTGTCAGAAAAGTCACCATCAAGGCCGTCGCGCCCATCAGGGCGATCACTGGCAGGCCTTCCAGTCCAATGAGTTGTTCGGCCAGGGTCTGGCTCAAGCCACTGGCGTTGAAGGCTTTGGCGATGCTGATGCCTGCGGCCAGCAACAACAGCACGCCCCAGGGAATGCCCCGGGCTTCTTGCCAGTTCAGCAGCCGACGCCCTTGCTTGTCTGGCAGCACAAACAGTGCGAAAGCCGCCAGCAAGGCCACGGCCGCATCGTTGGCGTGGGGCAGTCCCAGCCAGTGCGACCAGCCGCCTCCCGGCTGGGTACGAAACATCCACAGCAGGGCGGTCACCACAAACAGCATCAGAATTCGCCGTTGGCGGGATTCCAGTGCCGGTATTTCCGGCAGTGCCATCAGCCCATAAGCGGGCAATCGACGCGACAGCACGAAGTAGAGCACCGCGAGCATGCCAAGAGCGATCGGTGCCGTTTGGGCCATCCATTGCAGAAAGCCAATCTGCAGCTGCTGTTGGCGCACGGTTTCCAGCAATATCAGGTTTGGTGGGGTGCCAATGGGTGTCAGAATACCGCCTATACTGGCAGCATAGGCGATGGTCAGCAGTGCCGCCAGCGTCATGCGCCGTGAATCCAGGGTTTCGGTCATGGCCAGGGTGACGGGCAAAAGCATGAGTACGGTGGCGGTGTTTGATATCCACATGCTCAAGCCAGCCGAGGCCAACATCAGGCCCAGAAGTAACTTTCCGGGCCTGTCAGCGCCCACGGCATGCAGCAGGCGATAGGCCAGGTAACGGTGCGTTTGCGAGGCAGACAGGGCGCGGGAGAGGATAAACCCGCCCAGCATGAGCAGAATGAGTGGGCTGCCATAAGCCGCGCCTGCCTGTTGCGGTGACAGAATGCCCAGCAGCAGAAAGGCCGCCAGCGGGAACAGTGACGCGGCCGGTATGGGCACGCTTTCGGTGATCCACATCCAGGCCGTCAGGAAGGTAATGGCCGCGGTCAGCTTCTGGTTTGTAGGTAGTGGAGATAACCCGATAGCCAGCAAGCCGGCAGCCAGCATAAACAGAGGCATCCTTTTTCTGACCGGAGCGAGGTTTTTAAAAATGGCTAATTTAGGCACGGCTAATTTACTTTCATTTAACGATTAAACCTTGCAATTCTACCCCGGAAAAAAATATGATAGAGCGGTTAATAAACAAGGGGACACATCCAATGCGATTAAAACCGATTCTGCTCATTTCTTCCATGGCCATTTTGCTGCAGGCCTGTAGCAGCAGCTCCAATGCGCCACGCGCCACACCGGCGCCACCGGCCAACAACCCAGACGGCTCACCGGTCACTGGCGTTCTGACGGCCAAGTTTGATCCCACCGCCGGCGTGTTGCCTTTTCCCAACAACCTGTTTTTCAAAGGCACCACCGACCTGACCATCAATCTGCCGGTGGAAGATCCCACTAACCTGAGCGATCCCAAGGTTGCCCTCAATGCGCTGGACGGTTTCAGCACCACCGCGCCCTGGTCCGAAACATTTTCCAAACCGGTAAACCCCTCCACTGTCGTTCCTGGGCAAAGTGTACGTCTCTTTAAGGTAACACTGACCGGCCCTGGGGGGGCAGTGGTCGGTGTTGATGAAGAACTGATTGCAGGTGTTCATTACGTGGCCACGACTGCTGGTGACGGCTCGACAGTGGCCATTGTGCCGCTGGCACCCATGGAGCAAGTCAAGAGCTACATGGCAGTCATGACCAATGACATTACCGATCAGTCCGGAAACGCCGCCACACCGGACCAAACCTATTTCCTCGCCAAGCGGACCACGCCTTTGGTGGATGCCAACGGCCACAGCACCGATCCCTTGATTTCCGATGCCACGGCGCAGGCGCTGGAGCCGCTGCGCCAACTGGTCAACTCGCAGGAAGCCGCTGCTGCAGCCGCCGGCATTCCGCGTGACAAGATTGTGGTGTCCTGGACAGCCACCACCCAGTCCATTACCCCGGTACTGAGTGCTGTGCGCTCCACCGTGCAGCCTTCCCAGGCCACGTTGGCACCCACGGGCATGACCACCGCGGCGGTGATTCCCGGCAGCATTGGCCCGGCGGATATTTATGTGGGCGTGATTGCCTTGCCGTATTACCTGACACCCGCTTCCAACCCGCATGATCCGGCCCCATTACAAAACCCGTGGCGTGCCATTCCCGGCAATTACGTGCCACCGTTTAACCAGTTTGGTCTTGACCCAAGCTCCACCAACCTGACTTATGCCAACCCTTTCCCAGCCATGACCACCATGGTTAACGTGCCGGTACTGATGACCGTTCCCAATGCCAATTCCGGCCTGACCAAGCCGGCTGAAGGCTGGCCAGTGGTGATCTTCCAGCACGGCATTACCCGTAATCGCCTGGACATGCTGGCCATTGCCGACACCATGGCTGGTATCGGTTACGCGGTGATTTCCATTGACACGGCCTTGCATGGCGTCACAGATACCAGCAGTCCGCTGTATATTGAAAACACCCCATTTGGTGCCATTGCCGATGAACGCACGTTTGATCTGGACCTGGTGGACAACACCACTGGCGCACCTGGCCCGGACGGTGTCATTGACAGTTCCGGTTCGCACTTCATCAACTTGTCCAATCTGCTGGTTTCCCGCGACAACGTGCGGCAAACCGTGGCTGATCTGTTCACGCTTACTGCCACTATTCCCAGCATTGACTTCACGGGTGATGCAGTACCGGACCTGAACAGCGCTAAAATCCGTTATGTTGGACATTCACTGGGCGCTATCATCGGCACCGATTTCCTCGCCATGGAACCGAATGTCAGCACGGGTACCCTGAATGTGCCGGGTGCCGGTATTGCCAAGATGCTGGATGCTTCGCCAACCTTTGGACCCCGCATCCGGGCCGGCCTGGCCGCCGCTGGTATTGAGGCGGGCACACCGGAGTATGAGAGTTTTATGGTAGTGACCCAAACAGTGATTGATTCCGCTGACTCAATCAACTTTGGCGCCCTGACAGCCGCCACTAACAACGTGCTATTGCACGAAGTGTTGGGTGATCAGGTGGTTCCCAATGTTGTGCCCACCGCACCGCTTTCCGGCACAGAAGCTCTGATTCGCGTCATGGGTTTGCCCGCCATTACCGAAACCACGGCCAATCCAGCCGGTGTTGATGGGGCGGTTCGTTTTACCGAAGGCGACCATGGCTCATTGCTGAGTCCGGCGGCCTCGGTGGGAACCACCATCGAAATGCAGACAGAAATGGCCAGCATGACGGCCAGCGGGGGCACCTTGGTGCAAGTGGCCAATCCATCAGTCATTGTGACTGAATAAGGAGGAGATGATCATGAAAAACATTCAACACTCTGCTCCGGCCACCTTTGAAGAGGGAAACAGCATGAACAAGAACATCAAACGCACGCGTTTGCACATGGCCATGAAAGTGGCCATGACCGTTGCCAGTCTTGGACTGGTTTACGCGGCCAATGCCGTCAGCTGGAAGAAAGGGGATTTCAGCGCCAGCTGGGACACCACCATTTCTTATGGCGTTTCGGTGCGGGTTGAAGACCGTGACGAAAACCTGGTCGGTAAAGCCAACCTGAACCCCTTTGTGGGTTTACTGCCATTGCCCGAGCAGATCGCGCACCCGGGCCGGTTTTCAGTCAACTCCGATGACGGCAACCTCAACTATGACTCCGGGGAACTGTTCTCCAATGCCATCAAGCTGACCACTGAATTCGGCTTCAACTACAAAACCTGGGGCGGTTTTTTCCGGGGCACGGCATTCTATGACTTTGAAAATGACCCACGTAAGGAACTGTCCGACACGGCCAAGGAATTTGTCGGACACAAAGCGCGGTTGCTGGACGCCTTCCTCTACAAGGATTTCAGTATTGGCAGCCACGCCGGTACCGTCCGTGTGGGGCGCCAGGTGGTCAGCTGGGGTGAAAGCACCTTTATCCAGCAGGGCATCAACGTGATCAACCCGGTGGATGTGTCCAAACTGCGCGTGGCCGGGGCCGAACTGAAAGAGGCCTTTCTGCCCATCGACATGGTCTATGGTTCTCTGGACCTGACTCAGAACCTGTCCATGGAAGCGGTTTACATGCTCGAATTCGAGCAAATTGACCCCGATCCGGCCGGCACTTATTTTTCCACCAATGACTTTGCTACTCCCGGTGGCGAATACGTGATGCTGGGTTTTGGTTTGGTGCCGCAATACAGCAGCATTCCGGCCCTGAGCCAGATTCCCGGCACGGATCCCCTGATTGCCACCATCCAGAATGCCACCATTTTCCGCAAGCATGTGAAGGGCGCTTCGGATTCCGGTCAGTATGGCGTGGCTTTCAAGTACTACGCGGCTGAATTGAATGACACCGAGTTTGGCTTGTATTACCTGCGTTATCACAGCCGCCTGCCGCTGATTTCCGCAGTAACGCTGACCAATACCTCGCCGTCCAGTGGTGCGTATTTCGTCGAATATCCAGAAGACATCAACCTCTATGGCCTGAGTTTCAATACCAATATTGGCGATTCCGGCATTTCCCTGCAGGGTGAACTCAGTTACCGCGATAATGTGCCTTTACAGGTCGATGACGTCGAACTGCTGTTTGCGGCCCTCAGTCCACTGAATCCGTTGATTCCCGAGCCGGCCCTGCGATTTACCTCTCAGTTGGGGCAATATGGCCCGGGCGAAACCATTCGTGGCTGGGAGCGGCACAAAATGTCACAATTGCAGTTTACGGCCACCAAACTGTTTGGTCCCAGCTCCTGGCTGGGTACCGATCAGGCCGTTTTGCTGGGCGAAATAGGTTTTACCGAAGTGTGGGATTTGCCTGACCCTGAAGTGTTGCGTTACAACGGCCCGGGCACAGACACCGGTGGTGGCCCCAGCGCAGTCACTGGTGGTAATCTCCGCAACCCGGTCACTGAACCACGTGAGTGGTTTGCCACGCCGTTCTCCTGGGGTTATCGCCTGATCACTCGCCTGGACTACAACAATGCCTTTGGCACGCCAATTAATCTGTTTCCGCGCCTGGCGTTCAATCACGACGTCAACGGCATCACGCCCGGACCGGGTGGGAACTTTGTTGAAGGCCGCAAGTCTCTGACAGTGGGCGTCGCCGCCACGTACTTGGAAAAATGGGGCGCTGATCTCAGCTACACCGCTTTCCTGGGCAGCGACCGGCATTACCTGTTGCATGACCGCGACTACGTATCCTTCAATATCAAGTATTCTTTCTAAGAGTACAGGGGACAAACATGAAATTTAGAAAATCCACTCTGGCGCTGGCCCTTGGCTGCGTCTTTATCTCAGGCCTGGCCAGTGCCGGCGCCAAACCCGACCAGGTTGACCGACTGGGTAAAGACCTCACTCCGGTGGGGGCCGAACGCGCCGGAACGGCTGACGGGCTTGTGCCGGAATGGACCGGCGGCATCACCAAGCCACCAGCCGGTTTTAAGAAGGGCGATCACCACCCGGACCCGTATGCCGGAGAAAAACCAACGTTGGTGATTACGGCCAAAAACTATAAGCAGCATCAGGACAAACTATCGCCGGGTCAGATCGCCATGTTCGAGAAATACCCCGATACGTTTGTGATGAATGTGTACCCGTCACACCGCAGCGCCTCTTTTCCGCAACGCACCTATGAAATGACTGCCAAAAACGGCGCGACCGGCAAGCTGGTTGCCAATGGTGAAGGCGTGGCGGATGTAGCGGAAGGCTTCCCGTTCCCGTTCCCTGAAGATCCCAAGGAACTGATGTGGAACCACAAGATGAAGTACAAGGGCATCGGTGGTGTGCGCTACAACAACCAGGCCGCCCCGACGGCCAGTGGCGCCTACACCATGGTCAAGCTGCGTGAAGAACTGTTGGGCAAGTATTACTGGCCGGGCATGAAACTTGAAGACCTCAATAACATTCTTCTTTACTTCTACCAGGAAGTGGAAGCGCCAGCGCGTTTGGCTGGTAGTGTCTTGCTGGTGCACGAAACCCTGAACCAGCTTGAGCAACCTCGTCAGGCATGGGTGTACAACCCCGGCCAGCGTCGCGTTCGTCGCGCGCCCAATGTGGCTTATGACAACCCTGGCACGGCGTCCGATGGCCTGCGTACCAGCGACATGTATGACATGTTTAATGGCGCCATGGATCGGTTTGATTGGAAAATTGTGGGCAAGAAGGTCATGTACGTGCCTTATAACGCCTACAAGCTGCATGCTGCGGACATCGATTTTGATGACCTCATCCAGCCAGGACACATGAATCCAAAGTACGTCCGTTATGAGCCACACCGTGTCTGGATTGTGGAAGCCACCCTTAAACCGGGCAAGCGCCACATTAACAAGCGGCGGACCTTTTACCTAGACGAGGATTCCTACCAGATTTTAATGACTGACCATTACGACAAGCGCGATCAGCTGTGGCGCTACTCGGAAGGTCACCCCATCAATTACTATGACGTGCCTACCCTGTGGACCACGGTAGAGGCGCATCACGACCTGCAAAATGGCCGTTATCTGCTTATGGGGCTAGATAACCACGACCCGGTCAACGTGTTTGACCAGAAGCTAAACGAGGCCGATTTCACGCCACAGGCATTGCGTAAGCGGGGTCGTCGCTAATCTGGGCGCGTGAATCATTACCTTGTTTAATAAGAAGAAGGTTGGCTCAGGTCGACCTTCTTTTTTTGACACTCACGCCTATGATTAGTTAAATCTCTGCTGACGTGGCA
>WGBZ01000135.1 GCA_015494035.1 Lysobacterales bacterium
AGGTGGGGTTCAAGACGTTCCCAAAGGGGATCTGAAATATCATGGCGGCGATATTCGGGTTGGGACATGACGGAGACCTCCTTCTGTGCGTGACCATTCAAAGCTGCCATTATTGCATAACTTCAAACTCGTGACGACACTATCTAGGAGAGGTGTCACTAGTTGACTCAATCTGCCTCCATGTGCTAGAAGGTATTAGACCAGTTGCTGGCACTGGTTTCTCTTTTACTTGTTTACTTGCCAGTTTATCCACACACATGGAGACTAACTATGAAAAAGATCATCAAGCTAATTGCGCTTTCAGCGTTAATGTTTGCTTCACTATCTCTGGCCGCTGGTAATTCAGCCACCGACCCAAACCCCTTGGGATTCTTGAAGTCAGGATCGAATGAAAGTATTCAAAACTGGGTTCCTGGCCTTCCAGGACAGCCAACCTACTGCGTATACCTTTGCCAAGAATCTTTCGATACCTGTATGCAAAATCCTCCAACAGGTCCACTTGGCACAGAGGTTTGTCGCATCAGGTTGGAAGCTTGTCTTGATAGATGTTCAACAGGGGGCTGGGTTCATTAGGTCGACAAATTAGTTTGTAATTTATTATACATTAAATTACCCGATGGAAAGCCACATCTAAGACTTTCCACCGGGTAATCTTTTTGGTATCGTGTTTTTTCAATGCAGGATCAACTGCGGATCAAGGCGTTTTTTGCCCAGGTTCAGGCGCCAGTCCAGGTGTGGTCCCGTGGCGCGGCCCGTGGCACCGATTTCTCCGATTTTTTCGCCCTGATGCACTTTCTGGCCCGGGCGTACATTCAGCTGGCTTAAGTGCAGGTAGGTGCTAGTCAGGCCCAGGCCGTGGTCAATAATGATGGTACCTCCGGAGTAATACAGGTTCGGTTCGGCCAGGCGCACCACGCCATTGGCCGGCGCCACCACCGGCGTACCGGTTTTGTTGGCGATGTCCATGCCATAATGTGGCCGTTTTGGCTGACCATTAAGGATGCGGCGACTGCCATACACGCCAGAAACCCGGCCATTGGCCGGCCAGATAAAAGGCATCAGAAAGTCTTCTCTGGGCTCAATCACCGCGCGTGCTTTGGCGATAAGCGCCCCTTCCCGTCGAATGCGTTCCAATACTGCCTTGGGTGGATTTACTTTCGCTGGTGGCAAACCGTCCACCACTTCGGTGGGAAAATCCCGGCTGATGACGGGGATGGTCAGTTGGTAGGCCGCTGACCCGGTGGTGATTTCAACATGCATGGCTTGGGTGTCAAAACGGCCGATGCCCAGCAGAAAATGGCCCTGCTCACTCACCGGAATGGCTGTGCCATCCGCTACAACCCGTGCCCCTGCCGGGGCCTGACCCAGCAACAGCGCCCCTTGCACCGGTTTACCCTTGATACTGACTTGCCAGGCGCCTTGGGGTGATGCCTGCTCAGGGCGGTTTGCATCGCCGGTTTTGTTCGCCGCCATGGCCACAGAAAACCCCAGCAGGGCCATACACGCAATAAGAGCGGCAATATACCGACGAAGTGGTTTAAACCTGAACGATAATGTCATGGAACTCTCTGGTTGTTTAAAAGCTATAATACGCGCAGCCGACCTCTCCCTCAAGCCAGGTGAACACCTTTGATTGCTACCTCCCGCCCGCACCAACCGATATTGGCACTGGATACCGCCACCGAATCCTGCTCTGTGGCCGTGCTGCTGCCGGATGGCCAGTGCCTTTCGCGCCACACGCCCACGCCACGCCAACATACACAACTGCTGTTTTCGTTTATCGACAAAGTACTGAACGAAGCCGGCCTGAACAAGCACGAGATCGGTGCCGTCACCTGTGGTCAGGGTCCTGGTGCCTTTACCGGCCTGCGCATTGCCATTGCGGCCACTCAGGGATTAGGGCTGGCGCTGGGGTGTCCGCTCATTCCCGTCAATAACCTGATGGCCGTCGCTGCCTCGGGGTGGCAACACTGGCTTGAAGACAATCCGCAGAGACCAAACAAGGCCAGGGTGCTTGCCGCCACGGACGCCCGCATGGGGGAAGTGTATGCACAGGCCTTTATCACCCAAGGTGACTCGATGCTCACCGCCCTGGCCGAGCCTGATTTGCTCAAGCCCGAACAGTTACGAGAGCAGGTGCAACAAAGCCGGTCTGACTGCCTGGCCGGAGATGGCTTTCGCGCCTATCCCGATGTGCTGGCCGACATATCCATACCTGCTTTTCCACAGGCCGCCAGCCACGCAGCCATCATCGCCGAACTGGCTTGCCAGGTGCCGGTCGAACGCTGGCTACAAGACCCGGCAATGCTGCTGCCCCGCTACGTACGAAATCAGGTCACGCATTCACACTGAATACTCTGTTTCTTGATATAACCAGGCCTCTCAGCCGGTATATACAACTTCGCGCTTCCGCCACCGGAACTACCTGCCTTACATGCAGCAGGCACTGAAAATCCTGCAGCCGTGGATAAGCCGTCTGGGTTACGGCGAAGAACGGCCCGAAAACAAGGGCTGCTAGGGCGACTCCAGGAAAGCCCCCCACAACAACTTCCCCATAAAAAAACCCGCCGGTTGGCGGGTTTGGTGTTTCTGCTGGTGATGGTCTTTATTTCTTCACTGCGTCCTTGGCTGTGTCTTTGACTTCCAGCAATTCAACGTCAAAAACCAGCACCTGGTTAGGACCAATCGCCGGTGGTGCATTCTCGCCATAAGCCAGATCGGCCGGGATGTAAAAGCGGTATTTGGCACCTTCTTTCATCAGCTGCACACCTTCGGTCCAGCCCTTGATGACCTGATTCAGCTTGAAGGTGGCCGGCTGGCCGCGCTTGTAGGAGCTGTCGAACTCCTTGCCGTCAATGGTGGTGCCCTTGTAATGCACAACCACGGTGTCTTCAGGAGACTTGGGCTGCTTGCCAGTGCCTTCTTTCAGCACTTCGTACATCAGGCCACTGTCGGTTTTCTTGACCTTTTTGTCCTTGGCTTTTTCAGCCAGGAAGGCTTTGCCTTTTTCCAGGTTTTCTTTCTTGGCCGCTTCGAATTTCTTCATTTGCTCTTCGCGCATCTTGGCC
>WGBZ01000136.1 GCA_015494035.1 Lysobacterales bacterium
GGCGCACCAGTCATAATCGGCACGGCCTGGCCAGGTTTTTCCATCACTTCAGCGGTTTTTTCGCCGGTCACCTCACCGGCATACCGGGCTGGTAGCAGCTCAAACCAGCCTTCCCCGTGTTCACTCACGTCAGCAAAGCGTATCGCATAGCCGTCCATGGCGGAATTATCAAAAGCGGGCACATCAATGCGGGACACCACGTTGGCCGCTAGCACCCGACCCAAGGCCTCAGCCAGGGGCACCACCTGCGGCGCAGCGGCGAAATGGCGGCGAGCCGTTTCAATGATAGTTTTTCGTGCCTGTTTGAAAGACAGGCCGGTGGGGTAGCCGGTTTTTGACGTGTCATTCATGCCATTGTCCTGCTTATTGTTTGAACACCTGACCAGCAGGCGGTTGCAACCGGTCCTGGGGCTAGCGACGTTTTTTCTTGCGGCTGGTGAATGCCTTGAGGCGTTTGCGCTTGTTGATCTGGCGTTGGGTCAGCTTGTTTTTCTTGCCTTTGAATGGGTTTTCGGTGTCCTTAAAGGCCAGCACCACCGGCGTGCCCACCAGCTTAAACGCGTCACGGAATTTCTTTTCCAGATAACGCTTGTAGGAATCGGGCAAGGTACCAGTGCGGGTGCCGTGAATCACGATTCGTTGAGGATTTTTACCGCCCGAATGCGCGTAACGCAATTTGGCCGTGCGCCCGTGCACCATGGGTGGCTGGTGCTTCTGGTAGGCATCTTGCAACACGTCAGACAGCTTGCCAGTGGGTAAATCCTTGACCGAGGCCGAATGCACCTCGTCGACCTTTTTCATCAGCTCACCCAGACCCGAACCGTGCAGGGCGGAGATATACACCACCGGCACCCAGTCGAGGCCGGCCATGCGACGTTGCAGCTCACTGCGCACCCGGTCGCGGTGATCCATGGGCAGGTGATCCCACTTGTTGACGGCCAACACGGCCGAACCGGCATTGCGCAGCACCAGACTGAGCAGGCTCAGGTCCTGGTCGGTGATGCCTTCGCGGGCGTCAATCACCACCACCACGACATCGCTTTTTTCGATCGCTTGCAGGGCCTTAATGACACTGAATTTTTCAATGGTGTCGGTGATCCGGCCACGGCGTCGAACACCAGCGGTGTCAATCAGGGTGTAATTGACACCATCCCATTCCATGGGCAGATAAATACTGTCCCGGGTGGTGCCCGGCATATCAAAAGCCAGCACGCGGTCTTCACCCAGCAAGCGATTGACCAGGGTTGACTTGCCCACGTTGGGACGCCCCACGATGGCCATGTGCGTGCCCTTGTGGCGCGGGTCATGGCTGTTGTCCTCTTCGGCTGCCTGCGGTGGATGTTCTTCGAACCACTCCTGCAGGGTTTCGCGCAGTTGGTTAACGCCCCGCCGATGGGCCGCGGCCAGGGGCAGAATTTTTTCCGCGCCCAGGCGATGAAATTCGCTCATGGCCGTGTTTTCTTCCTGACCGTCAACCTTGTTGACCAACAGCATGACCGGCTTGCCGGACTTTTTGATGTTGCGGTAGATGGTCATGTCATCGTCCAGCAAGCCGTTTTTGGCATCGGCCATCATCAGCACCAGATCGGCCTCATCCATAGCCTGTTCCACCTGGTTATTCATCAATTCCGACAGGTCGCCTTCATCCCCCATCAGACCGCCGGTATCAATGAGAATGGCGGTGTCTTCGCCCAGTTCCATCACGCCATATTTCCGGTCACGGGTCAGGCCGGGCATATCCGCCACCAACGCGTCACGGCTGTGCGTGAGGGCGTTGAAAAGTGTGGATTTGCCGACGTTGGGGCGGCCAACCAGTGCGATAACAGGGGTCATGCGTTGGGTTCCTTGGTATTATTTCTGGCAAAGATTGTTTAAGGAAGTGCTGACCGAATCGTGAACTCGCTTCTCATACCTGCTTCGTCCAGATTCAATCAGAGTTTCCTTAAACAGTCGAATCGGGGTCAGTCGCCTTCGGGCAGGTAACGAACCGCCGTCAGGCTGCCATCCTTGTTATAGAGGTAAATCACGTCACCGGCAACCACAGGGGCCCAGTAATAGGCCTTGCTGCCAAATTTCTTCCGCGCCAGCGGCTGGCCATCATCGGCATTAAACACGTGCAACCAGCCTTCCAGGTCTCCCACCAGCACCTGGCCGGCGTAGTAAGTTGGTCGTGTCAACTGGCGGTTTGTGTAGCCGTCGCGTTGCCAGATATCGGCTCCGGTGTCCCGATTCAGGGCATGCAGCACCGAGTCCATGTCACTGAGGTACAAATGCGTGCGCGACACGGCCACGCCCGTGGCTGAACCCAGATCGCGCGACCACAGCACATTGCCAGACTCCGTGGCCACCGACAAGGTCTTGTCACCGGCGCTGGACAGATACAATTCCGTGGCCACCAGGGCCATGTCTCCATCAATGTCCACAATGCGTTCCAGCTCGGTCTTGCCCTTGTTGTCGACCACGGTGCGCATCCAGATGACCTTGCCGTCACTGAGGCGAATGGCGGCCACCTTGCCATTGTCAAAGCCGATATAGACACGACCGGCCCATACCAGCGGGGTGGAGTTGCCGCGCAAAGTCAGGTTGGGAATGGTGGTGTCAAAAACCCACTGGCGTTGACCGCTGCGGGCATCGAACGCGTGCACGTGGCCATCATGCAGTCTCACAACCAGCAAGTCGTCGGCGATCACCGGCGGGGCCAGGATTTCGCTACCCAGGCGCTTGCGCCAGGCTTCGTGACCGGTTTCGGCATCCAGCACCACCACGTAGCCTTCGGGACCGGCCACTGCCACCAGACCGTCACCGACACCGGGACCTGCGCTCAGCTCAACTTCGGTTTCGGTTTTCCAGAGGCGTTTTCCGGTGTCGGCATCCCGCTTTTCCACCAGGCCATTCTGGGCCGCCACGAACAGTTCACTGCCTTCGACCACCGGCACCAGTTTGTAACCATAGGCTTTGTCAGCCGCTGGTAACTTGGCTCGCCACAGGGTTTCAAAACGGCCCTGTTGGGTGATTTTTTCGAGTTCTTGCGGCTTGTAGGCGTTTTTCTTGTTGCAGCCGGAAACCAGGGTTGTCAAAACCAGGAGCAAAGCCAGTAATATCGTTTTCATGTTCATGCGTGTTCGCCTTGGAAAGTAGTGATGCGCTCGGGAGTAGCCGGAAAGCGCTTGAGAAAACCGGTACCGGTCAAGGGTATATGAGACAGAATGCACGCTGTGCGAACTGCCTGCTGCACCAGAGACAAGCCACTAGTCCCAACCCGAAACTTCAGACCAGTAAAGCGGCCAGCGGTTCAAGGGCCGGTCATCTTTTCCATAAAAAATGCACCGGCCCGAGGTGAGTCGGAATGGGTCAGTCTACCGACCGCTGTTGGCCAGTTTCATGTCCAGAAAGGGTTTGCCCGAATAGCCTTCGCCGGCATTGGCGGCATTCTGGTAATGCTCATGCGCATTTTCAGATTTGTTCTGGGCCAGCGCCACGTCACCGGAAATTTCTTCTTTTTCCGACTGCATGGGTTCGGCCAACACAGTTTGCAGGCTGTTCAAGGCCGCTTCGGGTTTGTCCTGGGCCAGTTGCAAGCGGGCCAGACGCAAACGAGCCAGCTCCGCCAGGGCCTTGTCCGGCTTGGCCGCGACGATTTTCTCGTATTCCACCATCGCCTTGTCAGGTTCGCCCTTGTCCAGATAGTGACTGGCCAGCACCAGACGCGCCTCAACCGTGTAGAAACCGTTCGGGTCGGCCGTGGCCACTGCCTCGGCCAGTTTTTCCGCCTCATCCACCTGACCGGTGCCCATCACCTGGGCAAACTGCTGAAACTGGTCAGCCAGTGCGTATTTTTTCTGCAGCTGATGTTGTTTCCACCAGTTGATGCCAAAAACGCCGGCCAGTCCCAGACCAATGCCAACGGCCATGTTGAGCCAATTGTCCTTGATCCATTTTTTGACCTGTTCTTCCTGTTCAAAATCGTCCAGTTCTTCAAAAGCCATGTGTCTTCCTGTGGTTATGTTCGGTGTCGGTTTAGTTAAGGAAGCTCTGATTGAATCGTGACACGGCACCTTGGGGCATAGAATCATCCATTTCTGCGTTGCAAACCTTCACACTTGCTATTGCGTGCGGCTTGCGCCTTGAACTGAACAATTTTACACTCCAACCTGTTCGTGCCAGATTCAATCAGAGCTTCCCTAATCGGCTGCCTGATGAGCCCATGGGTGAAGGCTTTGCTGCCACCATTCACCGGCTGTGCCGTAAAGACCGCCTGAATCGAGCAGGCTATGTTACCTGAATTACGGGCAATTTTCACCTTTGCCAGCGCCGAGAGGCGCCGAAAACCGGTGTTTGTGCAGACTTTCTGGCGGGCACAAAAAAACCCGAAGCGCGCTTCGGGTTTTTTCAGGAATTTGGCTCCCCGGGACGGGCTTGAACCGCCGACCTAGTGATTAACAGTCACCCGCTCTACCAACTGAGCTACCGGGGAATGGTCTGGATGAGAGGCCTCATCACCAAGAGCGCGCATTTTGCGGCAAATGCGCGTTTCTGTCAAGCCTCAAAAACCGCTTTTAAACGGTTTTTTATGGCACCTGGGTTTGACGTTCGAATAATCAGAATGTTCCCCTAGCAATGCGGAATCAGGGCAGTTTTTTCTGCAGGTTGCTGAGGATACCGCGCAGAATGTCCAGCTCGTGTTTCTGCGGTTGCATACGGTTGAACATGAGCTTCAAACGCCGTTGCAAGGTCTCGCTGGGTATATTGTCAAACACCCCGGCCTGTTCCAGCA
>WGBZ01000137.1 GCA_015494035.1 Lysobacterales bacterium
ATAATCTGCTTCGTCCAGATTCAATCAGACCTTCCCCAGCGCCACTCTAACAGGTGCCAGAAAGCTGTCAATGGCTTCCAGCAGGCTGTCCCTGTCTCGGCACTGACCCATGACTCGCACCAAGGCACTACCAATCACCACGGCATCGGCATGCCGGGCCACGGCCTGGGCGCTTTTGGCATCCGAAACGCCAAAACCCACCGCCACGGGCAAGTCAGTGCCAGCGCGGATGGCAGCGATTTTTTCGGCCAGTTCATGGGTGTCCAGGCTGGCCGCACCGGTCACGCCCTTGAGCGAAACGTAATAGATAAAGCCTGAAGCGGCCTGCAGTATTCGTGGCAGACGCTGGGCACTGGTGGTGGGGGCCACCAGAAAAATCTGGTCAAGCCCGTGCTGCCGCAACAAATCCAGCAACCCGGCAGATTCCTCCACCGGCGAATCCACCAGTAAGACGCCATCCACACCAGCGGTGGCGGCGTCATTGACGAAGTCGTCGTAGCCGTAGCGTTCCAGCGGATTCAGATAGCCCATCAGCACAATGGGCGTTTCTTTGTCCTGTTGGCGAAACTTGCTCACCATGCTCAGCACGTCAGCCAGACACACACCCTGGGCGATGGCCTGTTCCGAGGCCTGCTGGATTACCGGCCCGTCGGCCATGGGATCGGAAAACGGCACACCCAGCTCGATGACGTCAGCACCACTGGCAACCAGCCGATGCATGGCGTCCACCGTCCATTCCTGCTTGGGAAAACCGGCGGTGATAAACGGAATCAGGGCCTTGCGACCGGCCTGACGCACAGCCTGCAGGCGTTTTTGCAAACGGCTCATAGCGCGATGCCCTCCAGAGCGGCAATGGTGTGGACGTCCTTGTCACCGCGACCGGAAAGATTAACGATTATGTGTTGCTCCGGGCGCATGGCCTGAGCCAGCTTCAGGCCAAAAGCCACGGCGTGGGAGCTTTCCAGTGCCGGCAATATGCCCTCGGTGCGGGTCAGTGTATGAAAAGTCTGCAAGGCCTCGTCGTCGGTAATGCCCACGTATTTGGCCCGGCCGGTTTTGTTCAGCCAGGCGTGCTCTGGCCCCACGCCGGGGTAGTCCAGTCCGGCGGAAATGGAATGAGTTTCGGTAATCTGACCACAATCATCGTCCATCACAAAAGTCCGGTTGCCGTGCAAGACGCCCACGCGACCGGCCTGTATGGAGGCTGCGTGTTCGCCCGTGTGCAAGCCCTTGCCGGCAGCTTCCACGCCGAACAGGCGCACGCTGCTGTCATTCAGAAAGGCGTGAAACAGGCCCATGGCATTGGAACCACCACCCACGCAGGCCACTAGTGCATCCGGCAGGCCGCCAACCATGGCAGCAAACTGCATGCGCGCCTCACGCCCGATGACGGCATTGAAATCGCGCACCATTTCCGGGTAAGGCGCCGGCCCGGCCACGGTGCCAATAATGTAAAAGGTGTCGTCCACGTTGGTGACCCAGTCGCGCATGGCTTCGTTCAGGGCGTCCTTGAGGGTGCGCGAACCGGAGCTGACCGGGCGGACTTCCGCGCCCAGCAGTTTCATGCGATAGACGTTGATGGCCTGACGCTCGATATCCACCTCGCCCATGTAGACCACACATTCCAGCCCCAGCCGCGCGGCCACGGTGGCCGTGGCCACGCCGTGCTGGCCGGCGCCGGTTTCGGCAATCACGCGTTTTTTGCCCATGGCCTTGGCCAGCAGAATTTGCCCAACGGTGTTGTTTATCTTGTGGGCGCCGGTGTGATTGAGGTCTTCGCGTTTGAGCCAGATGTGCGCGCCGCCGTTTTCCTCACTCAGGCGCCTGGCGTAATAGAGCGGCGAGGGCCGGCCCACGTAATGCGCCAGGTCCTGATCGAACTCGTGCTGAAAGCCGGCGTCTTTTTTTAGCCAGGCATAGGCCTCACGCAGTTCACCCAGGCAGTGCATCAAAGTTTCTGAGGCGAAAATGCCGCCAAATTCTTCAAAATGGCCGCTATCGTCGGGAAACTGGTAATAGTCAATGGGCTTGTCGGTGATTTTCATAAAGACCTGATTTGTTGCATGAACTGGTGCATCTTGCGCGGGCATTTAATGCCCGGGGCGGATTCTATGCCACTGCTGACATCAAGATTACTGGCGCCGGTGGCATCGATGGCCAGGCGCACGTTGTCGGGATTCAGGCCACCGGCCAGAATCCAGCGGGGGTCATTATCAGCCGGAAAAAGTGACCAGTCAAACGATTTGCCACTGCCGCCAGTCTGTTTTTTGCCGTAGCAGTCCAACAACCAGCCACTGGCCTGCGGGTAGTGGCTGGCGTAAGCCAGGGCATCGGTATGTTCCAGCATGGGCACGGCCTTGATCCAGGGGGTGTGCCAGCGGGCACAGAAAGCCGCGCTTTCATTGCCATGAAATTGCAGGCTGTGCAGTGGCACCGCCTCAACGACCTGGCGAATATGTTCGGCCTCGTCATCAGCAAACAGGCCAACCACGTTCACCCACGGCGAAACCGCTTGACAGATTTGTTGCGCTTGCTGCGGGTTCACGTACCGTGGCGACCGGCGCACAAACACCAGGCCAATGGCATCACAGCCAGCCGCACAAGCGGCCTGCGCGTCCACCGGTGAGGTGATGCCGCAAAATTTGACCCGTGGCCGGGCCTGAGGGTTGTAGTCAGTCATTGGTGTCTGGCCTGCGTGAATGCCCAGAGCCCACGGCAGAAGAATCCACTGCCAGCGCCCTTCTCTTTACCTCTGTCTCGCCCGGCTCTGCTTCCCGTGGGTGGGCATCACTCCCCAGGGAAGTTCTGATTGAATCTGGACGAAGCAAATTATGCCAGTAATGTTCGAGAACAAGGCGAAGTTTGCAGGCAATAGCAGGGCTATTGGCAAGGACTTTAACACAGTTATCGGACATTTCAGGTATGAGAGGCGAGTTCACGATTCGATCAGAGCTTCCTTAAGAGACACCGCATGCCC
>WGBZ01000138.1 GCA_015494035.1 Lysobacterales bacterium
CTGGTGGTGCTGCCACCAGAACCAGCCGCCGAAAGCCAGCGCCAAAATCCCCAACAGCCACCACCAGCGCGCCGTGGAGGAGTTTTTTTCGGCCCCGTTGTTATCGTCCTGCTGCCGGCTTTTGGTCACCAGCAGGTCCTCCAGTTCCAGGCGCACCGGTGGCAGGTTGCCGTAGTTTTCGCTGTGTTGCAGTTCGTCGGCGTAGAGAAAGTGGATTTTGTCCAGCACGTCCTGCAGTTGGTCACGCAGACGTTCCGACGGGCTGCCCTTGATCAGCACCGCCAGATAGGCTTGCGGCCCGTCGATAATCCACAGCTGATATTCGCCCAGCTCGGCGCTGCGCAGGCGCTTGCCCGAGTCACTGGCCAGGGTGTCGGAAACAAAGTCGCCGATGGCCGTCAGCATGGCGGAAAAAGCGTCCTTGTCGCGGGCCAGTTCTTCTTCATGGCCGGCGTATTCGATCAACAGGCCGCTGTCTTTGTCGATCAGAAAGACGTGCTGCACCTGGTATTCCACGGTGTTCAGAAACACCAACTCGGCAAAAGGCACGCCGGTTTTCCAGGCCTGCCAGCGCCAGCGCAGGGCTTTGGGGGACAGGCCCAGCTCCAGCACGCGGTTGATGTCCGCCATGAGTTTTTTGATGGAAGCGCTCACTGAGGCCCGGATCATGGGGCCGATGACCGGCACAAACGCATCGATGATGGTGCGTTGCTCGCGTTTCAGCGCGGTTTTCAGCCCTTCGCCAATGGGTTTGGCCAGAACGGCCCGGTAGCTTGGGTCGTTTTTCCAAGCCTGGTTGGTGGACTTGGCCAGTACCTGCGCGACTTCTTCACCGAAGCGGTCGGATTCCAGCACCCGTTCGCGCAGTTGCTGTAGCAATGCCAGCTCGTCGGCCAGCAGCAGTTGTTTGATTTTGTCGCTTTCGGAGCTCATGCGCGCCACAGCCGGGGCAGGCGTTTCATGCCTTAATCGGCCAATTTGCCGGCCAGTTCATTCAGCCACTTGGCCAGTTCATTGCGGTCGGTCTTGCGGTCATCCAACCGGCTGACTTCGCTATCCAGCTGTTGTTGGAGGTCAGCTTCGGTTTCGGTGATTTTGCGGTTCAGCTGCTTGTCCAGCTGCTGGATTTCTTCGGCCAGCGCGTTGGCCGTTTCTTGCTGTTCCTGCTTGAGGGATTTATCCAGGCTGTCCAGACGTTGACTGATGTGAGTATTCAACTGATCGATGGCCTGCCCCAGTTCCGTGATCTTGTCTTGCATCTGTGCTTCCAGGCTGGCGAAGCGCTGCTGGAATTCACGCAGGTGCTGGCCAAACAGGATATCGCGAATTTGATCCACGGAATCCTGGCTTGGGGCGGTTTCGGGGGCGATGTGTTGGGCCTGGTTTTTATTTGCCATTTTTTTATTTGCCATGGGTTCTCCGGTGGCGGCGCGGGCCACGCTGAAAAAGGGTTAACGGGGTGTTTGGCAAAAGTCTATCACGATTGGCGAATGAATCAATCGACTGAATCAATCGGCGTGAGGGCCAACGAGCGTTATGGCAGGATAAAACAGAAAAAATGGGAACAGGATGAGGGCTCAGGCCACGTGGCGATTTTCCCGCACCATCTTGTAGCCTTGATGGTAAACAGAAATGAGTTTCCAGCCGTGACTGCCGTCCAGTTGCAGTTTCTTGCGCAAGCGGCTGATGTGGGTGTCAACGGTGCGGGTGTTGATATCCGAACGACGCACCCAGATGGTTTCCAGCAGGCTTTTGCGTGACACCAGCCGTCCAGGATTCTTGAAAAAATGCACGCACAGGTCGAATTCCTTGGCCGTCAGTGAAACGGGTTCACCATTGAGGGCAATGCGGCCTTCCTGCGGATCAATTTCATAGGGCGAGGTGTCATCCAGGCTGGGTTTCTGGTTTTTGTTGTAGCGGCGGCTCACGGCCGTGAGTCGTGCCAGCAGTTCACCCTGGGTGATGGGCTTGGCAATGTAGTCATCGGCACCCTGGGTGAGGGCTTCCACCATGTCATTTTCATCGGCTCGGGCGGAAAGGAAAATCACCGGGATATCATCGTAGCGGCTGGCCTTGATCCAGTGCAGCACGTCCATGCCGTCAATCACCGGCAGGTTCCAGTCCAGCAGGGCGACATCCGGCAAGTCAAAGGGAATGCGACGAATGAACTCACGCCCGGTATCGAACACCTGGCACTCGTGGCCATGTTCTTCCAGCCACAGCTTGTATAGCTGGGCCTGATCCGGATCGTCTTCCAGGATAAATATTTTCATGCGTCGATAAGTGAGTGTCTGCTTGTGAATAATTGTGCCATTAAAGCACTATGCTGACAAGCATTCAAATAGTCGCCCTGTCAAGCCCGGTCACAGGCCGATTGTTCACAGGCGGGCCAGCCAGTCGATCAGCCGCCTTTTCCAGGCCGTGTATGGCGGGCGAATGAGGCCGTTGGCATTGAGTCGGGATTGGTAATACACCGGTTTCAGGTGGCTGAAGGTGTCAAAACCGGCCTGACCGTGGTAACGCCCGAGGCCGCTTTCACCCACGCCGCCAAAGGGCAGGTTGTCCTGGGCAAACTGGACCAGGGTTTCGTTGACACTGAGGCTGCCAGAAAGGGTTTCGCGCTGAATCCGGCGAATTGCCGCCGGTTGTGAACCGTAAAAGTACAGCGTCAGCGGATGGGGCCGCTGCTTGACGAAGGCTGTCTTGGCCTGCAAGCCCGCGCGGGCCAGTAGTGGCAAAATGGGGCCGAAAATCTCCTCGCGCATCAGTGCGCTGTCCACCGGTGGCTCACGCACCAGCACGGGAGGGAAAATCCGCTGTTGCCGGTGTGCCTCGGTAATTGGGCCCAGCGGCCAGTGCAGGGATTCTGGCGGCAGTTCCGCCAGCAGTTTTTCCAGCCGTTGAAAATGCCGCTGATTGATGATGGCCGTGTAATCCGGGTTGTTCAGCACATCGCCGGGATAAAGGCTTTGACAGCCGTTCCTGGCCGCGTCCAGCACGGCCTGAGTCTGGTTGGGTTCTGCCAGCAGGTAGTCCGGCGCAATGCAGGTTTGTCCGGCATTGAACAATTTGCCGGCCATGACGCTGCGCATGACTCGTGCCGGCTTGGCATCGGCTTCAAGAATCACTGGCGACTTGCCGCCCAGCTCCAGGGTCACGGGCGTCAGTTGGCAGGCGGCCGACTGCATCACCTTACGGCCCACGGCGGTGGAACCGGTAAACAACAGGTGACCAAAAGGCAGGCTGGTAAAAGCCGCTGCGGTGTCGGCCTGGCCTTCGACCACAACCACTTCGTCCGGGCCAAACGCTTCTGCCAGTATGGTGCGCAGGACGGCATTGGTTTGGGGGGTCAACTCCGAAGGTTTCAGCATCACCCGGTTGCCGGCAGCCACCGCGGCCACCAGTGGGCACAAGGCCAGATTGACCGGGTAATTCCAGGGCGAAATCACCCCCACCACCCCCAGGGGTTGTGGCACCAGGCGGGCCTTGGAAGGCCAGAATTTAACCCCCACTGGCACCGGCCGCGGTTGCGCCCAGCGCGTGAGCTTTTTCTGGCTGTGCTGGATGTCGGACAACACCAGGGCGATATCCGCCAGACGGGTTTCAGCCTCGGCCCGGCGGCCAAAATCGGTGTTAACGGCAGCCACCAGCTTATCGCTGTGGGTTTTCAGAGCCCGGTGCAGGGCGCGTAGGCGTTGCCGGCGTTCGTCCAGCGAAAGGGGTGCGGCCTGCCGCAGGCGTTCAAATCGCTGGCGTAGTTCAGAAGGGTTGGGGTTTTTCATACCAATGGTCCTGTAAGATTTCCATGGCCCGGTCGCGATCCTCGGCCACTACCATAACTTTGACCGGCTGATCCAGGGGCAGCTCACCCAGTCCACCGGCCAGGTATTGGCCCGTTACCTGGGCGGGGATGCCGTGGTGATTGAGCAATTCCTTCACCAGCCACGCTTCGGTAAACTGGTTGCTGCGAAAGACGGTGGCGATGTCTGGCGGTGAGCGCATGGGCTTCAACCTCCTGGGGGCGTGGGGGACGGGTGGTCGCTGGCCGCTGGCGCATGCACCGGCAGGCGGATTTCCACCACCGCCCCGCCATCGGGGTGATTATAGGCGCGAATCAGGCCACCATGTTCCTCGACTATTTTCTTGACGATGGCCAGGCCCAGGCCAGAACCGCCGGTTTTGGTGGTGACGTAAGGCTCAAACAGGTGATCCAGCAGTTGTTCGTCAAAGCCGTGGCCGTGGTCTCGAATGGTCAACAGCAGGGTTTGGCCATGATCGTCATCGCGCACCCGGGTGCTGATGGCAATGCGCGATTCGTTGCCCGGCTGGCTTTCCTGGGCGTTCTTGATCAGATTGGTCAGCAGCTGCTGGATGCGGTTCTTGTCCAGCAGCAAAACCGGCTCAGGTTCGCTCAGGTGCAGCGAGAAGCGAATGCCCGGGTGAGATAGCGAGTAGAAATTAACCGCTTCGGTGATCAGCTGGTTAAGGCCGCCGGGCTCCCGTTTCAACTGCGGCGCCTTGGCGTAATCGGAAAAGGCGTTGACCAGGGTCTTGAGCGTTTCCACCTGCGAAATAATGGTGCCGGTGGTGCGGTTCATGATCTCGGCGTCTTCCGGTGGCATGCGCGACAGAAAACGCAGGCGCAGGCGTTCGGCCGAAAGCTGGATCGGCGTCAGCGGGTTTTTGACTTCATGCGCCAGGCGTCGTGCCACTTCACCCCAGGCCGCGTCGCGTTGGGCCTGATTAAGCACGGTTTCGTCATCAAAAACCACCACCAGACCGCCCTCCTCCTGTTCACGCTCGGGAATCCGGCTGCCACGCACCACCAGGATGCGGCGAAAGGAATCCTCGGCCAGCAACACTTCCTGTTGCCATTCGTCAGCGCGGTCTTCGAGCTTTTTCAGAATCAACTCCACCAGCGGCTGCAGGGCACGGTTCTTGTGCGAAAGGAATTCCAGATTCTGGTTCAGCAGGTCTTTCAGATCCAGGTGTAAAATGGCGGAGGCGGCCTGGTTGGCCATCAGGATGCGCTGGTTCTTGTCGATGCTAAGCACGCCGCTGGACAGGTGGGCCAGCACGCTTTGCAGGTACCAGCGTTGCGATTCAGCCTCCACTTGCGACCGGTGCGCCAGGGCGCTAGAGGCGGCCAGCTGCGATGACATGGTGTTAAAAGATTTGACCAGAAACCCCAGCTCATCGTCGGTTTCCACCGGAATCTTGTGCCCGAACTCACCTTTGGCGATGGACTGGGTGGCTTCGCTTAACAGGCGCACTGGCGCCACCAGTTGTCGCGCGGCGGAAAAGGCGCGTAACAGCGCCAGCAACACGCTCAGCAACAAAACGATGGTCAGAATAATGATAAAGGTCTGTTTGACCTGGGTGCGCTGATAAGCCTGCCGTTTGTAGTCGTGATAGGTGGCTTCGATGTTGTTGACCAGGGCACTGTAAGCCGGCGGCACCACAAACAGGGCCTGCACAAAACGCTGCCGCCTTGAAATCCGCAACGGGTCCGGGTCCACCGGCACCAAGGTACGGATTTGCAGGCCATTCTCGGCCGGTTCCACCCGGGCATAAGGCTGGCCGCTGCGGGCGTTTTGCAGGGCCTGCTGGGGCGGCAGGCTGGTTTTCAGGGAAAAAGGATCGAGGTTGCTGTTGGCTAGCACCGTGCCGGAGTCATCCAGCAGGCTCAGGCTGGTGGCGCCACCGGCATCGTCCAGCAGGCTGTCGAGCCGGATGACCTGTGCGGCTGGGCTCATATTGGCCAGTTCACGCGCCAGGCGTTTGCTGATGGCCAGGTTGCGGCGGGTCTGGGTTTCCAGAAAAATCTGCCCCAGCGAGAGGGAGTCACGCAGGGCTTTTTCGGTTTCGCTGCTGAACCAGCTGTCCACGTAGCGGTCCACGAACTGGTTGGCAAACAGGTAAAGGATCAGTACCGGTGGCAGTGACAGGGCAATAAACGTCGTTACCATGCGGGTGGTGAGGCGGATTCCCGGTTCGTTCTGTTTGCGTTTGAAATACAGCCAGACCAGCCGCTGGATGATCACCAGAGAGAGCAAGGCCACGGCCAGCACAGAGGCGCCAAACAGCCACAGGTAAACGCGGTTGAACTGTTCCCGGCCCTGGATGGCTTCGCCCAGCCAGTACAGGGCAGCCAGTAACAGGGCGATAATGCCAAAGGGCAATAGTGACCTTTTCAGCACGTGCTTCATGGGGTTTTTTCCCCTACACCCTGGCTGCCCGGTGGCCTTTCCACCGAACCGGCGGCAGACGTTGTAGGCAAGGCAAACCGCCGCCAGCCGGTGTCCAGGGACCAGGCGCTGTTGAGCAGGGTGGGCAGTTGCATGGCCGCGGGCAAGGCACCAGTGTCCAGTCGCAGGCGAATTTCAACCGCATCGGCCGATGCGCGTTGCGGCAGCTGCAATGGCGCCAGTTGGCCCATCTGCTGCCAAAGGTTGTCCAGGCGCAAAAAGCCGCGCTGCTGGCCGTTATCGAGGTTTTTCAGCAGGTACTGTTTGCTGAGGGAAAAATAGCGTACTTCCAGGTTGTGGCGCTGGCTTTCCAGCACCGTGTCCCACCACAGGGGGATATTTTTCAGTAAGCGCCCCTTGAGTTGGAAACGCAGGGCCACTCCGCTGTGAATGGCTTCGAGCACCGGAGCTTCCACCTGCCAGCGGAAAACCGGGGTCACTTCCCACAACGGGCCGCGGGGAAGGATGCTGGCTGACTCGATGCTCACTTCCGAGGTACGACCTGGCAGGGGTATCACGAAAAGAAACAGCAACAAACAGCCCAACACAGACTGTGTGAAGCCGGTGAACACGGGGCGTGGCCGGGAATCAGTCATCCGCGCGTTTTTTCAGCACGGCGTAGTAAAAGCCGTCGCCACCATCGATTTGCGGCAACAGCTGCACGCCATGGGTCTGTGGGAGGCCCTGACCCAGCGAAGGCGTCCGGGCTTCAAACTCGGGGTGTCGGGACAAAAACCGCTCCACTTGCTGTTCGTTTTCCTCATCAAAAACCGAACAGGTAGCATAAAGCAGGTGGCCGCCGGGTTTCAACAGCCCGGCCGTGGCCTCAAGGATGTCGGTCTGCTGGCGGCTAATGCGCTGGATGTCTTCGGGCTGGCGCAGGTATTTGATGTCCGGGTGGCGTCGCACCACTCCCGAGGCACTGCAGGGCACATCCAGCAAAATGCGGTCAAAACGGCCGCCAGCGGCCAGCGCGGCCTGCCACGAGGCTGGCCAGCTCCCGGGGGTGGCGAGGTTGGCCTCAAGCACTTGCACCGGCTGGCCGGCCACGGCCTGTTGCAGGCGTTGCAGGTTTTCCTGAACCCGTTGCAAGCGGCTGGCCTGCACGTCGGCGGCCACTATTTCGGCCGCTGGCGCGCGTTCCCACAAATGGCCGGTTTTGCCCCCCGGGGCGGCGCAGGCATCCAGCACCCGTTCGCCCGGGCGGGGATCAAGCAGGAAAGCGGCCCATTGGGCGTGGGCATCCTGCACGCTGAAATGGCCGGCGGCAAAGCCCGGAATGGCGCTCACCGGACGGGGTTCAATGCGCCAGGCTGTTGGCACTTGCGGGTGTTGTTCGGCCTCCGGACAGGCTTGCCGCAAGGCGTCCAGGGCCTGCGGGTGGTGCGTGTTGTGCCGCAGCCAGAAAGGCGCTTTGCGGTTATTGGCCAACAGAATGTCCTGCCAGTGGTCTGGCCACTGCTGGCGGATTTTTTCCACCCACCACAGCGGGTGATCCCATTGCGTTTCGGGCGTGAGCCGGGCTTTTGGCAGTTGCGGGGTTTTGGCCACTTTTCGCAACACCGAATTGACCAGGCCACTCAAATGCGGCTTTTTCATCACCCGTGTCAGCTTGACCGATTCGTCCACGGCCGCGTAGGCCGGTGTTTTTAAATGCAGGATTTGTGTCGTGCCCAGGTTTAGGATGGCCTGGGCCACCGGGTCGGAAGGCGTTTTTTTCACGTGTTGTTGCCAGTGAGCCTTGACACTGGGCAGGTGTCGGAAGGTTTCATAACAGGCCGAACGCACCCAGGGCTGGTGCTCGGCGGGCAGGTCTTTGAGGCGTTTGTCCAGGGCCTCATCCAGGGTCGAAGTGCCAGCGAGCACATCGGCCAGCACGCGCACAGCGGCCTTGCGGCTGGCCAGGCTCACGGGGTTTTAACATCCAGGGTTTTGTCACAGGCGGCGGCCAGCCGTTCGGCATGGGCATTCAGATAATCGGCAATGGGCAGGCGCCGTTTGCCAGGGTGCTGGATTTCATCAATGGCCAGAACGCCCTGGCCGCACTGGATTTCCAGTGCCTGTTTGTCAACGCGACGAATACTGCCCGGTACCACCGGCGTTTCTGCCGGTGAGTCATCCAGCGCCCGGGCGCGCCATATTTTGTGCGGTTGGCCGGCAATGTCTCCACGCGCCCCCGGCCACGGGTTGAAAGCATTAATCTGCCGGACAATGGCCGCAGCCGGTTGTTGCCAGTCGATTACGGCCTCGTCGGTGGTGATCTTGTGGGCATAGGTGACGCCGTTTTCATCCTGTGGCTCGGGTGCTGGCAGTGTGTTAGTGGTCAAACCGTGCAGGCATTCATCCAGGGCCTCGGCCCCCAGTAATGACAGCCGGTCATGCAGGTCACCGGCGGTATCCTGTGGGTGAATCGGAGTGATTTTCCGCCGATATACCGGGCCGGTGTCCAGGCCGGCTTCCATGCGCATGATACACACACCAGTCTCCTGGTCGCCGGCGAGTATGGCCCGCTGAATGGGAGCAGCACCACGCCAGCGGGGCAGCAGCGAGGCGTGTATGTTCCAGCAGCCATGGCGGGGAATGTCCAGCACTGCCTGGGGCAAGATCAGGCCGTAGGCCACCACCACCATCAGGTCGGGCTTGAGTTCAGCCAGCCGTTGCTGCCAGTGGGCATCGCGCAGTGTTTCAGGCTGCCAGACGGGTATTCCGGCATCCAGAGCCGCCTGCTTGACCGGGCTTTGGCGCAACGTGCGTCCGCGCCCGGCAGGTTTGTCCGGCTGGGTCAATACGGCCTGCACAGTGTGCGGGCCGTCAATCAAGCGGCGCAAGGGCGGCACGGAAAAATCCGGGGTGCCGGCAAACACGATGTTGAGTGGTTGAGCCGTGGTCATGGCTTGTTTCCTTGGTTGCTGAGCTGGGTGGCGCCGGAAAGCGGTTTGTGGTGTTGGCGGTCAAGAACGCGAGTCGTCAAAGGGCAAGGGACACTGCACCGGTTCGATGACGCCCTGGTCGTGAAAAATGCGTTTGTATTCGGCCCGGGACACCGACACGTAGCGTTCGTTGCCGCCGATTTCCACCTGTTTGCCGGATTTAATGGCGCGACCCTGTTCGTCAATGCGAATCACCATGGTGGCTTTCTTGCCGGTATGACAGATGGTTTTCAATTCCTTCAGTTCATCGGCCCAGGCCAGCAGATACTGGCTGCCCTCGAACAGCTCGCCGCGGAAATCCGTGCGCAGGCCGTAAGCCAGCACCGGTATGCCCAGGCGGTCAGCAATTTCCGTCAACTGGTAAACCTGGGCCTTGGTGAGAAACTGCGATTCGTCCACCAGCACGCAATCAATGGCCTGTTGCCGGTGCATTTCGCCCACGCGGTGATAAAGGTCGTCTTCGGGGTTGAAAACTTCTGCGCTGGCTTCCAGACCAATGCGTGAGGCCACCTTGCCGCGGCCATAGCGGTCATCCAGGGCCGGTGCCAGGATCACCGTGTGCATGCCTCGCTCACGGTAATTGTAACTGGATTGCAGCAAGTGCGTGGTTTTGCCCGCGTTCATGGCGGAATAGTAAAAATACAGTTTGGCCATCGGGTTGGCTGCCAGGCTGAGGTGGAAAGCCAGGAACAATCAGGCCAGCGGTTGAGGCCTGGCCAGATGATGCCCCTGAAACAGGTTGACACCCAGTTGGCTCAAGGTTTCCAGTGTCTGCGCGTCTTCCACGTGCTCGGCAATGGTGGTCTTGTTAATGGTCTGGGCAATGTACACCACCGATTTGACGATGGCTTCATTGATTTTATCATCATTCAGGCCTTTGACAAATTGGCCGTCAATCTTGATGTAGTCAAATGGCAGGTCTTTCAGGTAGGTAAAGCTGGTCAGGCCCTTGCCAAAATCATCCAGGGCAAAATGGCAGCCGTTTTCCTGGAACAACAGCATGAATTTGCGCGCGCTTTGCAGGTCCTGGATAATTTCGTTTTCTGTGATTTCGAAGCAGATCCGGTCATAGGGTATCTGCCAGGTGGCAAACTGCTGCAACACAAAATCGAGAAAGGCCGGCTTGGTGATGGACTGGCCGGACAGGTTGATGCTGTAAACCCGGTCAGATCCGTTGTCCTGCTGTCGCAACCAGGAAAACAGCGACTCAACCACCCAGCGGTCCAGAGATTCGGCCAGGCCAAACCGCTCAATGGCGGGCATAAAGGCTTTAGGCTCGGTGATCTTGCCCTTTTCTCCCACATGCCGGACCAGGATTTCCCGGTAACACTCTTGACCCTTGTTGTGATTGAAAACCGGCTGCTGCCACAACTGTAACTTGTCGTTGGCGATGGCGCTTTGCATGCGTTCAAACCAAGCCAGCTCCTGATGCGATTGATGAATGCGGTCTTTTTCATCGTGATAAATGACCAGGCAGTCGCGACCACCAGTCTTGGCCAGGTAGCAGGCTTCGTCGGCCTTGATAAAAATGCTTTTGGTGGTGTCACGCTGGTTGGCGCTGATGAGGCCAATGCTGATGCCCAGGCGGTATTCCTTGTCTTGTTGGATCAGCCGGTAGGCTTTCACCGCCTGACGGATTTTTTCGGCGATCTCAATGGCCTGCTTTTGCGTTTTGCCGAACAGAATCATGCCGAACTCATCGCCGCCGAGTCGGCACAGATCGCCGTCTTCCTGGGTCACTTGCAGCAGAATTTGGCTTAATTCACGTAAGGCGCGATCGCCGGTGACATGCCCGCAGGCGTCATTGATGGCTTTGAAATAGTCCACGTCCATGTACAGGAAAGCGACCTGGTTTTTTTGCGTGCCACGCAGCAGGCGCGTGAGCTTGTTTTCACACCAGCGGCGGTTGTAGAGGCCGGTCAACGGGTCGCTATAGGCTTGCTTCATGACGCGCTTTAACAAAGTGCTTTGCCGCGTGATGTCCTTGTAATACCAGCAACGGCCTTCAATTTTGCCACTCAGTATTTGCGGGGCGGTAAAGCGCTCGATGACTCGCCCGTCTTTCAGGTGAATGACGTCCTGACTTTTTTCGGAGAAGTCGTGGTAAAAGCGTTCGATATCGGGTATGTGGGTTTTGTCCATGTCTACCAGCGAGCGAATATGGCGGCGGATTTGCTGCAGGTCGCGATTCAGACGCAGGGCCTCTGGGATGTGCCACATGTCCCAGAAGTTCTGGTTGACGGCCACGATTTTTTCTCGGGTATTGACCAGCACAATGGCATCCGGGGCCGCTTCCAAAACGGATTCATGCAGGGAAATCAGCTTTTTGTTGGCTTTTTCGGTCAGCACCTGTCGCGTGATATCAATACTGAATCCGCGCATGCCGGCGAAACGCCCCCGGTTGTCGTAAAAGGGCACGCCATCAGACAACAAATAAACCGAAGCGCCATTCTTGCCTTTTGTTTTCAGGGAAAACCCGCGAAAAGGGCCTGGTTCCTTTGCGATTGATCGCAACCAGGCGTTCAGGTCATCGCCTTGCACAAAATCGGCCAGGGTTTTGCCAAGCACTTCTTCGGGCTTCCAGCCGTATTTCTCTTCCAGCACCGGATTAAGCCAGGTGTAGCGAAACTGCGAATCGGTTTCCCAAAACAGGATGCTGCTGTCCTGAACCAGCGAGCCCAGGCATCGAACTCCGGTGTTGTCAGTTTCTTCCAGCACCTGCTGTAATTCCCGATACACGGCCAGGGCCGAGGCCGGGTCAGCCTTCAGCTGTTGCAACCACTGGGTGATATATTCGGATGGTTTGCCGGTCAATGCAGCCTCTTTCCCCATGTTGCGGTTTACCTGGAAGATAAACCGACCTTTCATATCGGTCGCTGTTCGTTTGGGCGATTGCGCCGATAGTTTTCTGCCCGAAGCGTAAGCAGCTTGGGCCATTCCCCAAGCTAAATATAGCACACAATGCCGGCTGTGGTTTTACGAAAAAGGCGTCAAAAAGATTCCTGGCTAAATGTATCCATATTTTTCAGTTTTTGGTTTATTGCTTATTTTCGGGCCTTGGGGGGAATCAGGTCGGTGATGCTGCCATCAAAAATTTCTGCGGCCATGGCCACGGA
>WGBZ01000139.1 GCA_015494035.1 Lysobacterales bacterium
GATTCGTGGTCCGCTTTCACCCGATGACCGCATAGTGGCCATGGGTGCGCATTTGTTGAGTGATGGCCAGGTCGTACGGATCGCGCAGCCATGATGCGTTTCAACCTCTCTTCTTGGGCGATTCGGGAACGCTCAATCACCACCTATTTGCTGGTTGTGGTTTTATTTGCCGGTGTCTATTCTTTTCTTCAGAACGGTCGCGCAGAAGACCCGCCATTCAGCGTCAACATGATGGTGGTGACCACCTTGTGGCCAGGCGCCACCGTCGAGGAAATGGAAAACCAGGTGGCCGATCCGCTGGAAAAGCGCGTGGAGGAAATCCAGTACTTCGATTACGTGCAATCCAAGGTGCAGCCTGGCCGGGTGGATATGTTAATCAGTTTTCTGGACTCCACCCCCAACGGCATTTCCGAAGAACTGTTTTATCAGGTCAGAAAGCGCCTGGGTGATGAGGCCAGAAAATTACCCCGTGGCGTTGTCGGGCCATTTTTTCTGGATGATTTCAAAGACGTCTTTTTTACCCTGTATGCGCTCACAGGCGAGAAGGTGCCGCAAAACGAGCTGGTGGCACTGGCTGAAGACCTGCGCAAGGAAATCCGCCGCCTGCCTGGCGTCAAAAAGGTCCAGTTGATCGGTGAACGGCAGCCGGTTATTTACCTGGATTTTGATCAGGAAAAAATGACGGCACTGGGTTTTGATCAACAGCGTGTACAACAGGAAATACTGGCCAATACGGCGGTGGTTCCCGGTGGTTTTTTTGAAACTGAAGGGCCGCGTCTTTACCTGCGCAGCCAGCAGCAGCCTGCCACAGCGGATCAGGTGGAACGCTTGCGTGAGTTACCCTTGTTTGCCAAGGGTCAGGCTGTCAAGTTGGGGGAACTGGCTACAATTTACCGCGGCTTTCAGGACCCGCCGGACTACCTCGTGCATGACCGCGGCCGGGAAGCATTGCTATTGGGGGTCATCATGGCCGATGGGGCCAATGGTCTGAAACTGGAGGAGGAATTGCTGGCGTTTGAAAAACGCCTGCAGAAGCGCCTGCCGGCTGGAATAACGGTGGATAAAATCACCAATCAGGCCGATGCCATCCATCAGGCCGTTGATACTTTCCAGATCAAGTTTTTTGCCGCCTTGTTGGTGGTGATGGTGATTTCCTTTATCTCGCTGGGCTTGCGTGCCGGTATTATTGTGGCACTGGCCGTGCCGCTGACCTTGTCCCTGACTTTTGCCCTGATGAAACTCTGGGGCATCAATTTTGACCGCATTTCACTTGGGGCGCTGATTATTGCGCTGGGCCTGCTGGTGGATGATGCTATTATTTCCATCGAGATGATGCTGGTCAAAATGGCCGAAGGGCTGGACAAAATCAAGGCCGCCTCCTATGCCTGGACATTAACCGCAGCCCCCATGTTGGTGGGCACGCTGGTAACGGCCGCGGGATTTCTGCCCATTGGCCTGGCGCACTCGCGCGTGGGTGAATACGCCGGCAACATTTTCTGGGTGGTGGGCATTGCCCTCATCGCCTCGTGGTTGGTGGCAGTGATTTTCACCCCTTTTCTGGGCGTGGTGTTGCTGCCGGACAAACTGCCACCAAAAATGCTCAAGAATCACTTCGAAAGCCCGTTTTACCGCGCTGTCGGTCGGGCCGTGGCCTGGTGCATTCGTCACAAGTGGCTGGTTATTGGCATCACCCTGGGTGTTTTTGCACTGGCAGTGGTGGGCATGAAAACCAAGGTGCAAAAACAGTTTTTCCCCAACTCCGACCGGCCTGAATTGCTGATTGATATTAACCTGCCGCACGGTAGCTCCATCAAGGCCACCGAAAAGCTGGTGTCTCGTATTGAAAACGAATTGCTGAACGAAAAAGAAGTGCGTTCACTCTCTGCTTACGTGGGCCGCGGTGCACCGCGTTTCTTCCTGGCCCTGAACCCGGAACTCTACAACCCGGCGTACGGCAACATTGTGGTGGTGGCAGAAGACTGGAAAGCCCGCGATCGCCTGCGGGAGAAAATGCTCAAGCGCATCAAGGACGGTGAATACGCCCAGGCCCGTGTGCGCGTGTATCCCTTGCTGTTTGGCCCCCCGGTGCCCTGGCCGGTTTCTTTCCGGGTCATCGGCACCGACGCCAAGACTCTGGTTGAGATAGCGCGAGAAATCAAGAAGCGCATGATGCACATGCCGTTTTTGCTGGACCCCAACCTGTCCTGGGAGTATCAAACCGAAAACCTCACTCTTAAATGGGACCTGGAGCAGCTGGCCAAACAGGGCCTGACCAAAAAGACCGTGATGGAGCAGCTGAATGCCTGGCTGAATGGCGCGGTCAGTGCGCAAGTGGGAGAAAACCTGCGCACCGTCAATGCCATGATTCGCGGTGACAAAGGCACACGCGTCAACGTGCACTTGCTGGAGTCCATCCCGATCAAACTTGCCAGTGGACAAAGTGTCCCGCTGGCACAGCTGGCTGCCATTGAACCGGGCACCGAGTTTCCTTATCTGGAACGGCGCAACCGTGAGCGTTACATTGCGGTCAATGCCGAAATCAAGGGCCACCTGCAACCGCCAGATGCCACCTTGATGGTGTGGCAGAAGATCCAGGATATTGTCCAGAGCCTGCCCGAAGGTTACCGGATTGAAATTGCCGGCTCAGTGGAAAAATCCAGCCAGGCGCAGGACTCCCTGAAAGCCAATGTGCCCCTGATGCTACTGGTTATGACTGCGCTGATCATGTTTTACGTGCGTTCCTTTACCAGCCTGTTTATGGTGCTGATGACTGCACCGTTGGGCCTGATTGGTGCCGTGGCCGCCCTGATTCTGTTTAACCAGCCTTTTGGTTTTGTGGCCAACCTGGGCCTGATCGCGCTGGGGGGCATTCTGATGCGCAACACGTTGATTTTGATTGCCCAGATTGACGAAAACATTCATGTCAGGAAAATGCCGGTGGGCCAAGCAGTGCTGGAAGCCACCGTGCATCGGGCGCGGCCGGTGATTTTGACCGCGCTGGCGGCTATTTTTGCCTTTATGCCATTGACTGAATCCACGTTCTGGGGCCCCATGGCCTATGTGCTGATTGGCGGTGTGGCTGTAGGGACGTTTTTGACTATTTTCTTTTTACCGGCTCTGTACGCGGCCTGGTATCGGGTCACACTGGACGACTAGGATGAACCGCGGCCGGCCTGAAAAGGCGACAATAAAAGCTGTTTGCCAACACTGTAGACAATGAACAGGTAAGTAAGCATGTTTCGAGCAGAACTGCCCATACAAACGCGTGGCCGTGGATTTTATCCGTTGGATTTAGCTCTCAATGAGCTGATTGGCGAAAGTGGTGTGCGTGAAGGCTTGTGCCATCTGTTCCTGCTGCACACCTCCGCCTCATTGCTGATTACGGAAAATGCAGACCCGGACGTGCGCCTGGATCTGGAAAACTTTATGCAAAAACTGGTACCGGATGGCCGGGTGCATTATCGCCATAACATGGAAGGGCCGGATGACATGCCGGCGCACATACGCTCGGCCTTAACCCAAACGGAAGTTACTGTGCCGGTGCTGGCGGGTTCATTGGCGCTGGGTACCTGGCAAAGCGTTTTTCTGTGGGAGCATCGCTTGCAGGGGCATTTGCGTCGCTTGCTGGTGACCATTCGTTAGGGAGCTTTTGATTGAATCTGGCATTAGCGATTGTCGTGTAAAATTGCTCAGTTTAAGGTGCAAACCGCACGCAATAGCAAGCTATTGTGAAGGTTTGCAACGCAGAAATGGACGATTATACGCCGCAAGATGCCGTGTCACGATTCAATCAGCGCTTCCTTAGGCCCACAAAAAAGCCTCCGCAAGGAGGCTCAGGTTGCTGACAAACCCCGGTATTTTTGCCGGGGTTTGTTATTTCAGGCGTTTGCAGGAGTAGGTGTAGCTGGTTGCCTGGAAATGGTGACTGGGTGATAAAGAATGCCCAGAATGTCAGAAATCCGCCTCATTAGGCGTATATAAAGGCCCCAAAAGGCATTAAAACGCGCCAGTAATCGTGCGATCTTCTTCATGTTTTGGCAGGCTGCGGCCAGCAGGCACTGGGCCTGCACTCTGGAC
>WGBZ01000140.1 GCA_015494035.1 Lysobacterales bacterium
ACATAGCCTGGGTTTGCTGCAGGAGCAACTGAAGCGCTATCGCCATGCCAACGCGGATTTGGCGCATGCCATGAAAACACCTTTGCATGTGATTTTTCAACAATTGAACGACCCCGAGCTGCAGCAACATCCCGCTTTGCAAAAACGGCTTAAACAACAGGCTGAACGCTTGCGCGCCTTGGTGGAACGCGAATTGGCGCAGGCGCGAGTGGCTGGAAACACCTGGCAAGCCGATGCCTTCGAGTTTCCCGCACACGCGCATGAACTGCGCGACGCCTTGCAGCAACTGCACCCGCAAACCGGAATCCACCTGCAAACCGAAAGTACCGAGCAGGCGCTTCCGATCGAAAAGGAAGACGGCTTCGAACTGTTGGGCACCTTGCTGGACAATGCCTGTAAATGGGCAAAGAGTACCGTGCAGCTTTCACTGCAACAGGAAAGCAAAGGGGTCAGGCTGTGTGTGGACGACGATGGCCCCGGAGTGGCGCCGGAAGAATATAGTCAGCTTATTCAACGCGGTCACCGCCTGGATGAGAACACGCCAGGCACTGGCTTGGGACTGGCCATTGCCACGGACATCATCAACCGTTACGGTGGCAAGCTGTGCATCAACCAAAGCCCCCTGGGTGGTTTACGGGTGTGCGCCTGGCTACCCCTGGACCCGTGGGACTCCCCTGCCGACACATAATCCCTCATCCCTGAGACAAACCCGGCAACCTGAAATCATTTTCAGCTTGTTTTAAGCTTCATCAGCTAGCATGCCTCCTCTCAATTGGGAAAAGCCCTGGAGGAAAGCCCGCATGCGTCTATTCACAAGCCAACTGGCCAAACCGATTCTGCCTTGCCTTGGGCTGAGCCTTTTTTTTCTGACAAGCGCTTTGGCCCAGGCTGAACCACCAGAACCCCTGGTGCGAGACTGGGCGCAGATTATTCAGCGCAACATGCCGGAAAAACGCATGCTCATCGGCATTGAGCAGCAACAAAAAAGCGCGAATAAAGCCCGGCATGACTGGCTTGGCATGGCCAGCCTGAACCTGGGCCAGGAAAAAAACCGGGCAGCGAATGATCTGCCGGTGGAAAACACCGAAGCCAGTGTGGAAATGCCACTCAAGGTCATCAGGCAAAATGCTGTTTTTCGTCAACTGGCCCAGGCCTACGGGAAACAGGCACAAGCCTTCGAAGGCTGGCTGGGCTGGCAGGCACGCGGCATTGCCCGGCAGTTGCTCAACCGCATTGAGGAAGCCCAGGTTCGCGCTCAGGCGGCCTGGCGCCGCTGGCAACAGGCAAACAAACTCTATACGCTGGTGCAAGCCAATGTGCAAGCCGGTGAGGGCAGCCGCCTGGACGAAGCACTGGCCAGGCAGAAACTCAGTGAAGCGGCAGCCAAACGACTGGACGCCCAACAGTCCTTACTGGCCCAATGGCAACAAGCGGAAAGCTGGGGCATTGCTGTGCCTGCCGGCGATAAAAATCGTGGCTTTCCAGTTCTGAACACAGGCCGGGACAGTATCGAATCATCCGATTCTTTGCCCAGCCCGGAAAACTGGCTGCCAAAGCACCCGCAGTTCCTGTGGTTACAGGCTCAACAGGAAACCACCGTCAGCGCCGCGCGAAAGGACTGGTGGGAAGCAGGCAATTCCCCGTCCCTTGCAGTGGGAGCCCTTCGGGAGAAATCCTTTGAAAGCCCGGAATATACCCTGACCACTGTGTCCGTCTCTGTTCCCTTGGGTCGTTCACCCTCTGCCCGGCTGGCCAGATCCAGTTGGAAAACGGCTCTGACTAACAAGGACATCACCCTCGAACGGACACAACTGGATTTGCAACGTCAATGGCTAAAGGCAAAATCCCAATGGCAGAAGGCTCGCGCACTCATCGGCCCGGCCGAAGAACAGTGGCAATCAGCCCAAGAGGCGCTGTCACTGACCACGCAAGCCTGGAAAGCCGGAGAACGTCGCCTGCTGGATGTGCTGCTGGCACAACAGGCAGCCCTGGATGCTCGCCTGGCAGCCGACCTCGCTCACCAACGCCTGGCTGCGGCCAGACGCTTACTCAAACACGCCGCCGGAGAATAATCATGCACCACCCCCTTAACCCGTTTCGTCGGGCCTCATGGCCTACCTTGTTAACGGCCTGCTGGCTTTTTGTTTTCACCCTTAGTCACGCCAACGACAAGGCACCAGAAGAAGGCATAAGACTCAATGACGACCAGATCGCTGCTCTGGGCCTGCGGTTTGCCAGACCCGAACCCGTTCGCCAAATTGAAGGCTACGCATGGCCTGCCATGGTGGGCATTCCACTGGCCCACCGGGACATGCTCAGCGCACCGATCAGTGGTCGCATTCAAGAAATATTGGTGGTGCATGGCGAAGTCAGCAAGGATCAGCCTCTTGTGGTGCTGGAGAGCACTGAACTGGTGGAAAAACAACAGCGTTATCTGAACACCCTCGCCCAGTTACAGGAAGCGGAAAAAACTTTTGCCCGTATTCAGCGCCTGCGCAAGGCCGGCAGCGCTTCTGAGAAGCAGTACCTGGCCGCCAGAACGCGTTTGCAAACGCTGCAGAACCAGAAAAAAGCCGCACTGCAAGCCCTGTTAGTGGCAGGGCTGGAAAAAGAACAGATCGCTGCTGTGGAAAAAAGCCGGCAACCTATTTCTCGCCTCATCCTGAAAGCACCCAAGGACGGTTTGTTGTTTGACCTGCAGGTGGAACGCAACCAGCGTGTCCAGACCCGGCAGACTCTGTCTCACATTGGCCAGATTGACGAAGTGGTGGTGGACGTGGATGTGCCCATTGAATCCGTGCATGACCTGCATGTCGGCCAACAAGCCCAGGTTGCCGGAAGCCCATGGCAGGGCACGGTGGCCTTTATCGGCCAACAGGCCAACCCGCAAACGCAACGTGTGACCGTGCATGTGCGGTTTGATAACCCGCAACGCCAGCTCTTGCCTGGGGCTTTTGTGCGTGTCCAGTTTATCAACGAGGCAGACAGCTCAATCAAAATCTACCGCCTGCCGAGTCGTGCCCTGGTTTCTGGTGAGAATGGCGAAAGCATTGTTTTCCTCCGCAAGGGCAATTCATTGATGCCACAGGCCGTGGAAGCCCGCTACCGTGATGACCGCCATGCCATCGTCCAGTTTGGGCAGGCCATCGATGAGGACACCCAGGTGGTCAGCCTTGGTGCCATTTTCCTGAAAGGCATGCTGGAAGGCGACGAAGGAGAAGCCGAATGATTCAGCGGATGATTCGATTCTTTCTGGCCCAGCGGCTGTTGGTGCTCATGGTGGTGGCCGCCATCCTTGGTGGTGGCTGGCTGGCCCTGAAGAAAACCCCCATTGACGCCTTTCCCGATGTCTCTCCCGTGCAGGTCAAACTCATCTACAAAGCACCGGGAATGACACCTGCGGAAGTGGAAGACCGCGTCATAGCGCCCCTGGAAATGGAGTTGCTGGGCATACCCAATGAGACCCTGATGCGTTCACTGGGCAAATACGGCATTGCTGACATTACGCTGGAATTTGCCGAAGGCACGGACATTTACTGGGCTCGACAACAAGTGAGTGAACGCCTGGGTGGCATAGAGTTGCCCACAGGCGTTTCCGGTGGCATGGCTCCCATTTCCACACCGCTAGGTGACATGTTCATGTTTACCATCGAAGGTGAAGACCTGAGCCTGATGGAAAAGCGGGACTTGCTGGACTGGGTCATTCGACCGGCCTTGCGCGCTGTACCTGGCGTCGCCGATGTCAACAGCCTTGGAGGCTATGCCAGGGTTTACGCCGTCAAGCCCGACATGGCAAAAATGAACGCGCATCAAGTTTCCTTTGAACAACTACGGGAAACACTGGCCAACAATAACCGCAATGACGGCGCAGGCCGATTAACCCAGGGTGAAGAAGTGTTGCTGGTACGTACCCAGGGGAATTTCACTTCCCTGGAAGATATCGAAAACACGGTGGTAAGAAACAGCGATGACGGGCTGGTGCTGGTAAAAGACGTGGCCAACGTGGCCATTGACCACCTGACCCGCTATGGCGGGGTCACCAAAGACGGTCAAGAAGAAGCGGTGGAAGGTCTGGTGATCGGCCTGAAAGGCGCCAACGCCCGTGACGTGGTCAATGGCGTCAAGGAAAAGCTCAAGGCGTTGGAGAGCGGCCTGCCTGGCGACACACACGTCAATGTTTTCTACGACCGTTCGGACCTGATCAACAAGGCCACCTGGACAGTGAGCAAAGCGTTGGTGGAAGCCATTGTCCTGGTAGTGCTTCTGTTGGTGGTTTTTCTCGGCAATGCCCGGGCAGCCGTGACTGTAGCCACCATTTTGCCACTGGCTATTCTGCTGACTTTCATCCTCATGCGCTGGTATGGCCTGAGCGCTAATCTCATGTCATTGGGCGGACTGGTCATTGCCCTGGGCATGCTGGTGGATGCGGCGGTGGTGGTAGTGGAAAACATCGTCACGCACATGGAAAAGAACCGCGTTAAGCTGCCACGGTTGCACGTCATCTACCGGGCCACGGCGGAAGTGGCCATGCCGGTCATTTCGGGGATAGGCATCATCATTATCGTCTTTCTTCCTCTCTTGACTCTGGAAGGACTGGAAGGCAAGCTGTTCAGCCCGGTGGCCATCACCATTGTGTTCGCACTGGCCGCAGCGGTTATCCTCTCCCTGACTGTGATCCCGGCCCTGACCTCCTTCATGCTGGGCTGGGTCAGTCACAAGGAACCTTGGCTGATACGCCAGCTTCAGCGCCTCTATCAGCCCGTATTGCAAAAAGCCCTGGCCCACCCCAAGAAAGTACTTGCATCAGCCGCTGCCGGTTTACTGCTGGCCGCCGTGGTTTTTACCCAGGTTGGTAAAAGCTTTATGCCGCAAATGGATGAAGGCACCATCGTATTGCAGATTGAAAAGGCGCCGGCCATCAGCCTGGAAGCTTCCATGGAACTGGACAAACGTATTCAGGCCAAAATTCTTGAGCAGGTGCCGGAAGTCTCCCACATTGTGGCGCGGGTAGGTTCGGATGAGATTGGCATGGATCCCATGGGCCTGAATGATACTGACAGCTTTCTTGTGCTGAAACCGCGTTCCCAATGGCGCATGGAAACCAAACAGGAACTGCAGAAAACCATCGATGACGTGCTGAAGAAATACTTCCCCGGCATCAATTACGCATTCACCCAACCCATTCAGATGCGCGTGGACGAAATGCTGACCGGCGTGCGTGGCGATTTGGCAGTGAAAGTGTTTGGCGATGATCCGGAAACACTGAACGAAACTGCCAAACGCATTGTCGAGGTGCTGAAAAAAATACCTGGTGCCGACAATGTTTACACCCCGGTTAATGAAGGTTCCCGCTACCTGAAACTGGACATTGATCGCATCAAGGCCGGTCGCCTGGGGCTGGATGTGGAAATGCTTGAAGACCTGTTGCGGGCACAACTGGAAGGATTACCAGTGGGCACCATTTACAAGGACATCCGCCGCATTCCCTTGCTCATCAAGGCGCCGGAAAAAATCGCCAATTCAGCCACGGATTTCCTCAACCTGGAAATTCCCCTGGAAGACGGCCAGAGCGTACAGCTGCGTCAACTGGTCAAGGTCCAACAGGTGGACGGCCCGGTATCCGTCAAACGGGAAATGGGCAAGCGCTATTCCGTCGTCATTGCCTATATCAGCGGCAGGGATTTGGTCAGCTTTGTGGATGAAGCGCGGCAGAAGACCGCCAAAATGCAGCTACCCACCGGCTATTACCTGGAATGGGGTGGCACCTTTGAGAACCAGCAACGCGCCGCCAAACGCCTGAGTGTAGTGGTTCCCCTTGCACTGGCACTGACCTTTATCATCCTGTTTGCCACGTTCAAATCCGTGGCAGAAAGCCTGTTGATCATGCTGAATGTCCCACTGGCCATGATTGGCGGCATCATCGCCCTGTGGCTTACCGGCGAATACCTGTCTGTGCCAGCTTCAGTGGGCTTTATTGCCCTGCTGGGCATTGCTGTGCTCAATGGAGTGGTGATGGTGAGCTATTTCAACCAGTTACGCAATCAGGGCCTGCCGCTGGATCAGGTGGTGACTGAAGGAGCGAAACGCCGCTTGCGCCCGGTGCTGATGACAGCCAGTATTGCCATGCTGGGTCTCATTCCCCTGGCTTTGGCTCAAGGCCCCGGTTCGGAAGTCCAGCGGCCACTGGCCATTGTGGTCATTGGCGGCCTTATCACAGCCACGTTATTAACCCTGGTGGTGCTGCCCATTGTTTACCGCTACCTGAGTGAATACAAAAGCCGCCGCTTGTCGCAGGAGAAAAACACATGAAAAACACTGATGAACTCACGCACCGGCTGGTGCAGTTGATTGTGCCTTATCAGCAGGCCACGCCCCTGATCGACTTGCTTCTGGCGCAAGAAAACACGCCTTTTTTTACCGTCATGGAAGCGGCCGGCTACGGACAACCCGAAGAACATCTTTCACCCGCTGAACAGGTAGAAGGCGCGCAGCACAAAGTCAAACTGGAGATCGAGATAGCGGCGAATGAAGTCCAGCCCCTGTTGCGGACCATCAAACAGGCCATGCCCACGGCCACCGTTTTTTATCGCCTGCTCCCCATTATCGAGCACAAGCCCCTTTAAGCGCTTTAGGGAAGCTCTGATTGAATCTGGACTAAGGAGGCTCTGATTGAATCGTGTCACGGCATATTGCGGCTTAAAATCGTTCATTTCTGCATTGCAAACCTTCACAATAGCTGGCTATTGCGTGCAGTTTGCGCCTTGGACTGAACAATTTTACACGACAAGCTGTTCGCGCCAGATTCAAACAGAGCCTCCCTAAGCAGCACATGCCTGCTGTCAGGCACTTCGGGACTGGGCCATCAGGGAATGGTTGTGAACGAATTCATCCAGTTCACGGCGCAATTCAGCCTTGCGTTGCGCATCAGCGAAGCTGGAGTTGATGGCGTTGTACTGCATGGTGACCAGATCCGTTTCATCCAGACCGCAGTGCTCCACCACGCCGTGCATGTTGTCGATGAGGTAGCCGCCGAAAAAGGCCGGGTCATCCGAATGAATACTGACGTTCAGACCGGCTTCAAGCAGCTGCGGCAGGCAATGGTCTTCCAGGCGCTCGAACACACCCAGGGCCACGTTTGAAAACGGGCACACGGTGAGCGGAATCTGTCGCTGGCGCAGGGTTTCGGTGAGTTGCTTGTCTTCCAGGCAACGAATGCCGTGATCGATGCGATCGACCTTGATATCATCAATAGCCTGCCAGATATAGTCAGGATCGCCCTCTTCGCCCGCGTGGGCAATGGCGCGAATACCCATGTCACGGGCCTTGGCAAACACCTCAGTGAACAAGGCCGGCGGATAACCCACTTCCACCGCCGCCAGCCCAATGGCCAGTATCCGGTCGCGGTAAGGAGCCAGCAGGCGCAAATCCTGTTCGGCTTTTTCCACCCCCAGATGGCGAATGAAACATGGCAACATGCCACCGGTGATGCCCCAGTGCTTTTTGGCATCGGCAAAGGCGGCACTGATGCCATCCAGCACCATTTCCGGCGCAAAGCCATAGTCCACGTAGGTGCGAATATCGCAATGCACTTCGGTGTGACGGATGTTGTCCTGGTGGCATTTCTGCAAATACGCCATGGTGATTGCGTACAGGTCATCGGCGGATTTCACCACCTGCGTGCCCTGGATAAACAGATCCACAAATTCGGCCAGGTCCTTGAAGTGGTAGGCGGCTTTCAGTTCATCAATGGTGCGCCAGGGCAGCGCTACGCCATTCTTTTCAGCCAGGGAAAACAGCAATTCCGGCTCCAGCGAACCTTCCACGTGCATGTGGAGTTCCACCTTGGGCATGTCCAGAATCAGGTTGTCAGTCCGGTCGGAGCGGGTATTGGGATGGGAAACGGGTTTGGGCATGGCGCAATTCCTTTTTATTGTTGTTATGAATTGCGCGGGCATTATCCTCTCATTGATTCAGTTTGTCAATTACCGCCCGGTGGTGACAGGTGATTTCGCTGCCATGTGGTTTACTCGAAACCGTGCGCAAAGATCACATCGTTTCCCACCGGAACGATACACGAAGCCACGCCCGCATTGGTGGTCACCACACTGGCACTGCAGGGCGAAAAATCGGTGTAAGAAGCACTGACTGTGGGTGACATGATATAGGTGTTGGGTGGCTCATTCGGGCAACTGCCGTTGCTGTCACCATCGTGGTCAGCGCCAAAATTATGGCCCATTTCGTGCGCCACGATGATGGTTTCGTAGCTGTTGCCGACAATCTCGTCAATGCCCGTGCCCCACTTTCCGGCACACAGCACATTGACATAAGCCCGGCCCTTGATGTTGCCATCCAGATTGCGGCTGGTGAACAAATGGGCCAGCCCCGGGTTGGTGAGGTTGCCAGCGCCAACCCAATCCCTGAACTGGGGCAGCAGAACGCCCGAATCGGTGGCCGTCATGGGGCCATTGTCATTTAGCGTCAGGATTTGCGCCACATTCAGGGTGACACCAATCTGGTTGCTGTAAATGCCATCCACGTTATTCATCAGGTTCAGAATGCTGGCGGTGGTGTTGTTGCCCCAATGGTTTTGATAAAACGTATCGGCCACAATGGCCACATTGAGTTGTGATGTCGCGGCATCCGGCTGGCGGGTCTCTGCCACCTTTTGCTTCAGGTCTGCCAGCAGTTGTTGATACTTGCCGTTGAAGCCGTCTCCCGGGCCCTCTCCCGAGCCAACGGGGTTGTTGACCCCACAGGCCAGCGGTTCAGACGGGATCACGTCACTGAGGCGATAGGCCACCGTGGTGTCGGCATCTCTCCCCCGTTTGGCCGCTGCAGTTGCCAGGGCCGTCTGCCCCACGGGCGACAGCAGGTACAGTTCACTGCCGTCCCACCACATGCCGTGCAGTTCAGTCTGGCCGGTGGAAGGATCGTGCCAGAGAGAAAAACGCAGCCAGTGCGCCGGGTGATGCAGGTCGACACCTTGCCAGAGGGATACGCGGTCAGACAAGCGTTGGCGCTGATTCTGCCCAAGTTTCTCCAGCAGCCGTGCATTGTCCTGCACCTGCCACTGCCAGTGGCGGCCAAAAGCAGAAAAAGCCAGGGTCATTGGTTGGCTTTTACCACCGTGACGTGATTTTTTCTGCCGGCTTTCCACGGCCTGTTGCCAGGCCATGACGGTGCCAGGTTCCAGCACTTCGAACGCCGCAATGCGCTCTGAAGTCGCCGCAACCGCTGCCTGAGCGAGGTTGGCACCAAGCAGGGCAACAAAAGCGACACAGGCCAGAGCAGCCTTCCGGCTGAGGGTGAAAGTTGTGTGTGCTTGGTAAATCATCATGACGGTGGCCTCGCTCAGTTGTTGGGTCGCGAAAAATGCTATTGGCACGACACTAACCCGTTTGCTGAACCTTGACTGTGAAATATCGCCCATTTTTACCCCGTAAAACCACCGATAAGGGAGAAAACACCACCAGCGTCAATAAAACCAGAGACAAAAGGTTATGGCTGTCAGCCAGGCTATCCTGGCTTACAATGGCGCCCTGTGTTTACTCGGCTGAGACCATGACTGCAACTTCACACCCAAAGACCCATTCCCTGACCCGCATTCCCGGCAAGGATGAAGCCCTGGAAGTTTCCATTGAACGACTGCAAAACGGCTTGCACGCCCTGGGCTTCACCGTGGAGGAAAAGTCCTGGCTCAATCCGGTCAGCAACGTGTGGTCAGTACACATCGCCGATGCCGACTGCCCCTTGTGCTTCACCAACGGCAAGGGCGCCTCACGCAAGGCCGCGCTGGCCAGCGCCCTGGGTGAGTATTTCGAGCGCCTGGCGTGTAATTATTTCTTTGCCGACTATTACCTGGGCGCCGAAGTGGCCACTGGCGAATTCGTGCATTACCCGGATGAAAAGTGGTTCCCGCTGAGTCAGGGTGAAAACACCCCCTGGCCGGACGAGCTACTGACACCTGACCTGAAAGCCCTGTATGACCCGGAAGACGAGCTGCGTCTGGCCGATCTGGTGGACACCAACTCCGGTGCGGTTGAACGCGGTGTCTGCGCCCTGCCCTATCGGCGTCAACGCGACGGCAACACCGTTTACTTCCCTGTTAACCTCATCGGTAACCTGTTTGTAAGCAACGGCATGTCAGCCGGCAACACCGCCTGTGAGGCCCGCGTGCAGGCGCTGTCGGAAATCTTTGAACGCTGGGTAAAGTTCCGGGTGATTGCCGATGCCATTGCCTTGCCGGAAGTGCCCGAATCAGTCATTTCCCGCTACCCGAAAATCGCTCAGGGCATTGCCGATTTGCGTGCCGCCGGCTTTGGCATTCAGGTGCGTGATGCGTCCCTGGGCAGCAAATATCCGGTCATGTGCGTGACCCTGCTTAATCCCCACGACCAGGGCGTTTTTGCCAGTTTTGGCGCCCATCCCCGTTTTGAAGTGGCGCTGGAACGCGCCCTGACCGAACTTTTGCAAGGCCGGGCGCTGGAACAGCTCAGTGGATTTCCCGAACCGGGTTTCGACCAGCACGACATTGCCGAGTGGCAAAACCTGGAAACACACTTCATCGACTCCAGTGGAGTGGTGCACTGGAATTTTCTCCGCGATGACGCCGATTTTGACTTTGTTGACTGGAATTTCGAAGGCGACACAGCAGCCGAATATCAACACCTGTTAGAAAAACTGCATGCTGAAGGCCATGATGTCTATATCGCCGAATACGATCACCTAGGGGTTTATGCCTGTCGCATTCTGGTTCCGGGCGTGTCTGAAATCTATCAGGCAGAGGACCTGATCTGGGACAACAACAACGCCGGAATTGGCCTGCGCCAGCCAATCCTGAACCTGGCCAGCCTCGACAGGGAGCAGCGCAAAGCTCTGGCTGATGAGCTGGACAGCCAGGGCCACGATGACATGATGCCCGTTGCTCTCCTGCTGGGTATTGCCCCGGACCCGGAGACACACTTTGCCGACCTGCGCATCGGCGAACTGAAGTTACTGTTGGCACTGGCCAACGGAGACAGCGAACGGATTGTGGAAGGTTGCCAGTGGGTGCGCCATTTTGGCCAGATCGATGAACAGCGGCGGGCTGTGTACCGGGCCGTGGAACACCTGGCCCAGTTACCCGAACCCCGGCGCTGGAACGGCGCCACTTCCGCCCTGTTTGCCCCGGAGATTCTGCAGCAGGCGCGTGACCTGCTGGCCGGCAAAGGGGTGTTCGATTCATTGCCGCAGTCCAGCCTCAAACTGGAAGCCTTCACTCACCATCAGCGCTTGCTGGCTGCGTATGAAAAACTGCAACGGGCCAAACGTCGGCAACCCGCATAAAAAAGCTAGGGAAGGTCTGATTGAATCTGGACGAAGCAGGTTATGCCGGAAATGTTCGAAAACAAGGCGAAGTTCGCCGCCAATAGCCGGGCTATTGACCAGGACTTCAACGCAATTATCGGACACTTCAGGTATGAGAAGCGAGTTCACGATTCGATCAGAGCTTCCTTCGCGCAGTCTTTTTGAAAAGTGGCAGGCATGCTGACTGCGCGCGGATATGACCAATTGCCTATGGTCAGGCGAAGCCACATGACTTATCCTGAAGTGAATCACACTCTCTTCAACACACAAAAAACACCATGGACAAAAAGACTTCTCCCACGAAAAGCCTGTTCTGGCTGATACTTACTGCAGGGCTGGTAGTTGGATTGCTTTGGCTGACATCAGGCACCCGACACGCCGCTGGAAACGCGCTCCACTCGTCTGCTGGCAACACAATCACCACCGGCCAAGCGGTGCCGCCTGAATCCGGAAAACAGCGGTTCCAACAACCATCCACCCACACACACCGGGGTCAGGATCCGGTCAAACCACCCTTCAATGCGGAGAAATTCTACGCGGGTTTGACAGTGGATGAAAAGGCCGAGTACCTAATGACTTGCCTCAAGATTGTCCGGCCCGAAGGGCCGGGTGGGAAAACCCGGTACGTCCTCAGTGATCAGATTCCCGGAGAGCAATTGGCCACCACGGAACAGGAAAAGAAAATGGTGGCTCGCATCAAGACTGAGTGTCAAAGACTGGCCGGCCTGGAAGAACGCCTGTATGAAGACCTCTCGAACTACTGGAAAGCCATCAAGGTGCAGATCCCGCAATTTCGTGGTCAGCTCCAGCGACTGCTTGAGGAGAACCCCGAGGCCGCCCGTGCCCTGTTCTGGCAAAGTCTCACCAGCACCGACCCCTATATTCGCCACGCTGGATTTGCCCTGTTTTATACCGATGATGAGGCGCAGAAACAGTACCGGCTCGACCAGTTAATGCAGCCACTGAACCAACGACTGGGACTGGATTTCTTCCACCCCGAGCAGGAAAAAGGCCAACAGTTGCTGTACGAAGCCGCCTACCTGGGCGCCTGCCAGCGGACCAATCGCTGCGGCGCCGACTCCCTGTCGGCACTACACCGTTGCATGACGGCAGCGGAATTCTGCGGCCTGAGTGCTTATGACCTTTCTGCCTTGATGCATTCACCGGCTGATATGGAAATTATCGATGCCTACCTTCAGTTTCTGCTTGCCCAACCCGTTCCGGCTGAAGACTGGCTGAACGATTTGACCGCCGCAGAAGAACCCACCAGTGGTACGCCAGAGGCAACCACCAATGGCGGAACAGGTCGATGAAAAACAGGACCCGTTTGCTTCTGCTGGCCTTGCCAATCGTGGTCACGGCACTCTGGTTCTGGCAACGCCCGGCAGGCGATGAAAAACCAGAAGTGCCAGCGCTAAACCCTTCCGCCACAGCGGCTGGTGAAAGCAGTGAACCATCACCCAGGCAGTTCAATAAGCGCCAGTCTGGCCAGACATCCAGTTTCACCCAGGCCATTAATCAACAGGTGGACGCGCTGCTGGAGGCCAGTACCCAATCACTGACATCGGCCCCAACGCCTGAGGCCTGGTACGCCCGGCTGTCGCCAGCGCAGAAAATGGAATTTCGCCAGCGCTGCCTGACCGAAGACGGCGCCGGCATCAGAAACGTGGTGGCTGAGCACCTGAAGTATCACCAGCAGCATCACCTGAAAACCTGGAAACGGGAACAGGACCTGTTGCAGGCCATGCAGACCAGGTGCGATCAGCTGGCTCCTTTTGTGAATGATTTGCTGGCCGACACCCTGGCCGATGATGCCATCGATGCAGACACCGGACTGGGCGCCTTGGCGCTGGACCTGCAGGCTCTGAAGGAAGAAAACGGGCTGGATGCGGCCGCGGCCCTGGCCAGAGCCCACCTTATGGACTCCTCGCCGCAAAAACGCGCCGATGCGCGGAATTTCCTTATTGAAACCGGCGCCTTTCTGGACCTGGTGACCGACTACCTGCCGCCGGAAGGCGCTGATCAGCTGCGAGCAGCCAACCGTTCACATTTGAACCTGGAAGGCCTGAGGCAAACGGCCAATGCCCTGTTGACAGTGGTTGATTGCGAAAGTGGCCTGAGAGACTGTGGCCCGGGCAGTTTCTGGGCCTTGCAACAGTGCCGCGACTACCCACGCAGTTGCGGCCTGTCGGCCTATGAAGCCCTGCACTACAACACCCCACCGCTGTTAATGCAACACTACGACCGCCTGCTGCAGGCTTTGCGTGCCATGCAAGCTCCCTAGATTTTCAGCTTATTGAGAATTTCGCGGTTGCTCTGTTCGCGGAACATGGATTCGGAAACCCGCACGCTGGGCATGCGAATGCAGTTGTTGAGCACTTTGGGGCCATGAATAAACAGCAGCTCCGGCTTGACGTGCACATGGGGCATGCCATTTTCCGCCGCGTGCAGGCTTTCCCATTCCACCATCACCAGATACTGTGCGGGGATAGTGTAGCCTTCCCATACCGCTGCGGCGGGTTTTAACTTGCTGCCGGAAGGGTCTTTCATGTCTTCCATCAGTGATTCCACGGTTGGGTGTCCGCTACCCAGGCAAGACAGGCCAATGCGCTTGAGAATCTGATAGCCGATCATGCCTCCGCTTTCTTTCAACTTGTCGAGAACGCTGACTTCAGCCGCCTCGAATTCGGCCTCCTTGCCCGGTCGCACAATGTGCTCCGCCAGTACCGTGACGGTTTCCCCCGAATCAATGGCATAGCCCTTGGCCTCGCCACTGGCGTTCTTTTTCAGCCACTGGTTAAGCGAAACCAGTTTGGGTAAATCCGAATGCACAATGCGGAAAACGGGCTCTTCCGGGCCTTCCAGCATCACCGACCCGCAGCGGCTGCAACTGTCCACCACCACGTCTTCAAAGGTTTCATGGAATTTTTCGTGTGATTCCCAGGTATCCCAGTAGGTGAACTGGTCGATCCAGATGTGTGACAGCTCCTGCCCCATGTCGGGCTTGGCCGCCCAGCGCATGCCCATGGGGCAGGCGCCACGCTGGCGCATCAGGTCAAAACCGCGAAAACCGGGGGTCAAGGCCGTGGCCAGGCACATTTTCGAACTGGCCTGGCGCATCATTTGCATCAGCTTGGGGTCGTTCCTGACCAGCACGCGATTGATGGCAACATACAGCAGGGAAGCCGGCTCGGTTTCAAACAGGTGGCGAAGGTATTCATTGGGTTTCATGGTGTGCTCCTCTTTTTTCTGGGTATGGTTGTTGCATGATCGTTTAGGGAACCTCTGATCGAATCGTGACACGGCATCTTGCGGCGTAAA
>WGBZ01000141.1 GCA_015494035.1 Lysobacterales bacterium
AGATGTGTATAAGAGACAGGAAGAGATCACCGAGAACTATTTTGAAGTCATGGTGCAACCGGACAAGCTCGAACAGGCACGCCAGCTCAACCCGCTCACCGAGCGCACCATTTTCAACAAACACATCATGCTGTTTCGCTACGCTGACAAATCCGTGCTGGAACAGTTGGGCGAAGTCCAGCGCCCGGGTGTGGCCGACCTGTTTGTGGCTCTGTTAAGGGAGCGCTGATCGAATCATGAACTCGCTTCTCATACCTGAAAAATCCGATCACTGCGTTGAAGCCCTTGCCAATAGCCCTGCTATTGGCTGCGAACTTCGCCTTGTTCTCGAACATTTCCGGCACAACCTGCTTCGCCCAGATTCAATCAGCGCTTCCCTGAAGGAGAATGACCAATGAACACCGCTATCAAAACCACCCCTGCCCTGCTCAAGCGCGAATACTGGGAGCATCGCGGTGCCTTTCGTCGCACACCGCTGATTCTTGGCAGTGTTTTTCTGGCTGGCATCCTCATTTTCTGGATCACCGCCATCGCCACCAGTGTGCACATACAGGGCATGGAATACACCCTCAAGCAAGGCATCCGTGAGATGGCTAAACTGCCACCAGACACGCTTGCCACCATCTGGAACGGTGTGCTCATGAACATTTCACTGCTGTTTTTGATGGTGCTGTTTATTGTGGTTTTCTTTTACTTGCTGGGCTCGCTATATGATGACCGTAAGGACGGCAGCATCCTGTTCTGGAAATCCCTGCCCCTTTCCGACACGCAGACAGTGCTGTCAAAATTGCTAACAGCCATTCTGGTTGCACCGGCATTTTTTGTCGCTATTGCGTCCTTGACCCAGTTACTGGTGCTGGTGCTGGCTTCCCTGATTTTTTGGATGTATGGTGGCGACCCCATTGCCAGCATCTGGAAGCCCGTGGATCTGCTGGGCAACTGGTGGCTGCTGATCACCGGTGCCTTTATGCAGATAATGTGGGCACTGCCCATTTACGGCTGGTTGCTGCTGGTTTCGGCCTGGGCCAAACGTCGTCCCTTTCTGCAAGCCGTCTTTATTCCCATGCTGGTGGCCTTTGGCTGGTACTGGTACAACGTGCTGACTTCTCTCAATATCACCAAAGGTGAGGTGTTTTCGGCCATATTTACCCGCGTCGGCCACGCCATGATTCCCTATGCGAAAGGTGCCATGACCTTCAATAGCAATCAGCTTGGCAACGATCCGGCGGGCAAGGCCGGACGCCTGCTGACAGAACTGGCGGACCCGGCCATTTACTCTGGCCTGGCCTTTGCCGCGGTGACCATTGCCCTGGCCATCTGGGTGCGCCGCTACCGCAACACCACCTGAGTCGCAAAAGGATTCCCTTAACCCTCACAACCGGCTAAAATCCACCCAACGCCTCGGCCATTCCGGGGCGTTGGCACATTGATTTCCGCCACAAACAGAGGACAGCTCGCCAGTATGGCCACTCACATACAACTGCATAAATTGCCTTCTCCCTTTGCCATGCACCGTGGCGGCGAATTGCATGAGGCAAGCCTGGCCTACGAAACCTGGGGACAGCTCAATGCGGCCAAAAGCAATGCAATACTCATCCTCACCGGCCTGTCCGCCGATTCCCACGCCGCCGCCCACGATGAACACGATACCCCAGGCTGGTGGCAGGCCATGATAGGGCCTGGAAAGGCCATCGATACCAACACCTGGTTTGTGATTTGCGCCAGTTCCCTGGGCAGCTGCAAGGGCTCCACCGGCCCCTGCTCCCCCCTGCCCGGAACGGGGGAACCCTACCGTTTCGCCTTTCCGGATCTGTGCCTGGAAGACATTGCCAATGCCAATGTCAGCCTGACGCGCTCACTGGGCATCGAGCAGTTACATGCCGCTATTGGCCCTTCCATGGGCGGCATGACTGCCCAGGCACTGGTGCTGGAAAACCCCGGCTACACCCGTCACATGATCAATATCGCTGCAGCCATGGTTTCCCGCCCGTTCAGTACCGCCATCCGTTCGCTGCAACGTGAAGCCATACTCAAGGACGTGAACTTCAGAAACGGGTATTATTCGGCCGACAACTGGCCCACCGAAGGCATGAAACTGGCGCGCAAAATCGGCATGCTTTCCTACCGTTCAGCCGAGGAATGGGACGAGCGCTTCCCCCGCTCCCTGCGCCAGGTTCCCAGTCGCCCTTTTGGCATCGAGTTTCCGGTGGAAAGTTACCTGGAACACCACGCCAACAAATTTGTGCACCAGTTCGACCCCATCAGTTACCTGTACCTGTCGCGCGCCATGGACTGGTTTGACGCGCACGAACACGCAAGCGACGACAGCAATCCATTTAGCGGCTGCGGACTGCGCTCAGCGCAGGTTATCGGCTGCCGCACTGACCTGCTTTTCCCGCCAC
>WGBZ01000142.1 GCA_015494035.1 Lysobacterales bacterium
GCACGTGATCGAGGGATTCGCCACGCCGCCTGGCCGCTTCGATAAACAGCGCCATTTGCTCCTTGACCGCCTGCTGGCCCAGGTATTCACCCAGTTTCTGCGGGCGGATGGAGGCTTCAATCAGCGCTTCGGTGCGAGACTGGCTGAAACCATCAATGGCGCGTTCCTGGGGGTGGCTGAAATCATTCATGGTGCGGACAACTTACCCTTTTTTGCCTTGCTGCTGCAAGGCCAGGCGGATCAGGGTTTCGGCATTCTGGCCGTCTTTGGCCACCTTCTTGACCATGCGCTCGGCTTCGGCGGCCTTGTAGCCCAGTGCCACCAGCGCGCTGACGGCCTCCTTTTCTGCCGATAATGGCATGCCGGACGGCGCCGTACCGGCAGCGGCGGTAAACACCGCGTCATCCAGCCGGTCGCGCATTTCCACGATCAGGCGTTCGGCGGTTTTTTTGCCGATGCCGGGAATTTTGACCAGGCCGGCCACATCGCCGTGATGAATGGCGGCGGCAAATTCGCTGGCGGTCATCACCGACAGGATCGCCAGCGCCGATTTCGCCCCGATGCCCGAGACTTTCAACAGGTTGCGAAACAGCTGCCGGTGCGATTCTTTCAGAAAGCCGTACAGGATTTGTGCATCCTCTCGCACCAGGTGATGGGTGATGAGGGTGACTTTTTCACCGCTGTGCGGCAGTTCATAAAAGACCGACAGCGGCGCCTCGATTTCATACCCCACGCCGTTCACATCCACCAGCACGGTGGGTGGTTCCTTCTGCAGCAAAATGCCGGAAATGCGACCGATCATGTCAACGCCTCGAGCCGTTGTGACGGTAATAACTGGAACCCAGATTAAGGCGCGAAATGGCCCAGCGGGTGTTGGCGTGGCACAGGGCCACGGCCAGGGCATCGGCGCTGTCTGCCTGGATTTTACCCTGAATATTCAGCATCAGTCCGACCATAAACTGCACCTGGGTTTTGGCCGCCCCGCCCTTGCCCACCACGGCTTGCTTGATGGCCTTGGGGGCGTACTCAAACACCGGCAGGTTCTGGGCCACGGCGGCGCAAATGGCCGCGCCACGCGCCTGCCCCAGTTTTAGCGCCGAGGCGGCATTGCTGGCCATGAACACATTTTCAATGGCAAACTCATCCGGCCGGTGCTGGCTGATCAGTTCAGTCAGTGTTTCAAAAATCACTTTCAGCCGGTCGGGCAACTCGCCGTTGCCGCAGCGAATGGGTTGGTGGTGTACCACGCGGGATTGCTGCGGGCTGGCGTCGATAATGGCCACGCCAGTGATGCGCGAACCCGGGTCAATGCCCATGATGCGGGCGTTCATGGACACAGGCTGGCCCGTGCCGGAGGAGAGTCAGGTGCCAGCAAGTACGGCATTTATTCGTAAGCCTCTGCTGGAATGGCCGCGTTGTGGTAGACATTCTGGGTGTCATCCAGGTCTTCCAGCACGTCCAGAAACTTCAGGATCTTCTGTGCCGATTCCACATCCAGATCCACCTCCAGACTGGCGCGCATGGTCACTTCCGACTCGGCCGGTTCCAGCCCGGCGGCGTTTAAGGCTTCCACCACGGCCACAAAATCCTGCGGAGTGGTGATGACCTCGATGGAGCCGTCTTCTTCGGTGACCACGTCTTCGGCACCGGCTTCCAGCGCCGCTTCCATGATGGCGTCTTCATCCGCGCCCGGGGCAAAACTGACGACGCCAATCTTGTTGAACAGGTAACTGACCGAACCGTCCGTGCCCAGGTTGCCGCCGTGCTTGGAAAAGGCATGCCGCACTTCGGAAACGGTGCGGTTTTTGTTGTCGGTGACGCAGTCCACCAACACCGCGACCCCGCCGGGTGCATAGCCTTCGTAGGTGATTTCCTCGTAACTGACGCCTTCCAGCTCGCCAGTGGCTTTCTTGATGGCCCGTTCAACGGTGTCCTTGGGCATGTTGGCACTGGCCGCCTTGTCCAGGGCCAGGCGCAAGCGCGGGTTGGCTTCCGGGTCGCCACCGCCCTGACGCGCGGCCACGGTGATTTCGCGAATCAAACGGGTAAAAATCTTGCCACGCTTGGCATCCTGCGCCTTTTTGCGGTGCTGGATATTGGCCCACTTACTGTGTCCTGCCATGAAATAACTCCTTCAAACCAAATGCTTTTATTGTAACTGAAAAGCCTACTTGGGAAGCTTTGATTGAATCAGGACTAAGCAGATTATGCCTGAAATGTTCGAGAACAAGGCGAAGTTCGCAGCTAATAGCGGGCTATTGGTAAGGAGTTCAACGCAGTTACCGGACATTCCAGGTGTGAGAAGCGAGTTCATGATTCGACCAGAGCGTCCCTTGCGTGGCTCCGGGCTCCTTGCCGGGCCGAATCGCAAAAAATCCAAAGGGAAACTGGCAAAGTGGCCCACCGGAAGAAGCAAAATGCCGTAGAATTTGAACTTTCACTAAGGTGCTCCACCCATGGAACTGTCGCATTCATTAAGGCGCTTGCAAAAAAGCCTGAAAAGCCACCTGAGTCATTTTCAGGAACAAGGCGATTTACACGTTGTTGGGCTTAAAGAGGAGTTGGCAAAGTGGGTTCCTGAAATAGACGAGGACAAGTTTGTTAAAGCGTATTTGCACGATATTCTTCAGGCTTTACAGGACGCCCTGTCCTCCTCAATAGAAGATAGAAAAATCACGAGTCAACTGCTGGAGTCCGCAGTTGTTTATCTGGATCATCTCGCACACTGGCAAGATTCTGATAACTCCACCATAGGGGCCATCAGAGATGGTTCAATACCCTGGCATGAAATTAAACCTTTTGTTCGCGACTCTCAGGACTGGTACGCAGGTTTTTATGCAAAGCAAAATGAAAAATGCCGTTTACTTATGGAAGCCGACAGGCTAAAAATTGAGGAAGCCAGTCGGAGCAACAGCCAGCAATATGAAATTCCATTAGCCTTCAACCCGGAGAAACTTCGAATCCAGCAATGGTTTCGTAAGAAAGGAGTGGTTTCACTGGTAGAGTCGTTGCTTCCGGTATTGCAGCAAGTCTTACCGGAAACCCGCTTAAACTGGTTGGACATAGGCTGTGGTGCAGGGCGTTTGACCAATGCTGTTAATCTGGAGCACTATGAACTTGACCGGTGGCAAGTGATTGGTTGTGATTTGCAGAAAGACCGAATCATAAAGGCCAATTTGATGGCGGCAAAAAACCGTCGCTATTTCGATTCATCCGTTGAAGCGCTGTTGGAAAGCGGGAGATTGAACAGCAACCAGATTGGACTGGTATCCATGTTCGAGTTTATCGAACACCTTGAAGACCCATTAAAGGTTATCACTGGCTTTAGCCAGATGGGGTTGCCAGCCATTGTCATTGGAACGCCTTATAAACAAAGATTCGGTGCGCCTGTTTGTTTTCATCCAGACCCTGTGCACCTGTGGGGCTTTTCCCGGAAAGCCGTTGAAAAAATGTTCATCAAAGCAGGATATCAAGTGTTTTACTCCAGTGTGGCCAGGATTGGTGCTTATCACAAAGGACTTAACTGGTTATCCATGGTGGCTTTATCTCCACAAGTGAAGTGTTTGGTGGCGGAGGAATTCAAAGCATAATCATGAAGCAGCTCAGGTGAAATAAAATCACATAAAAAAGAAAAAACAGTGACCGGCTCAGCTCGGATGATCGTCTTTACCTACACGAAGAAACTATTTAGAGGGTATCTCATGAAAAAGATTTATTTGTTATTCGGTCTGGCTGCTATCGGCTTTTCAGGGCTGGCAAGCGCGCAGTGTTCGGTTACCAACCTTAATGCCTGGAGTGTGGTTAATAATACTCCGACCTCTGAAAATGGGTTTGGCACATCTCTGGATGTGACGGCGGCAGCCGCTATGGCTGGCACAACATGTGGTCTTGATATTAAGACTATTGTGACTAATTCAGGAGCAACAGGTGGTGACTCTGACAAACCTTACGTTATCGATGATTCACCAGCTGGTGAGTCACGATTCCGCGCAGCGTTTTGCGTTAATGCAAATAACATGACAATTCCAGGAACCGGCCAATTTCGAAAAGCGAAGTTCCATGTTGCCCAGTGTTCTGCTGGAACCTGTGAAGGCGGTAACGTGACCGTTTGGCGGTTAGTCAATCTAGACACAACGGGTAATACCAATAATATTGGGATTGAATTCTGGGTTCGGGATGACAACTTGCCGGGAACAAACCCACGTTTGAAAAAGCGTAAGTTCAGTTTTGATATTCCAGACAACGCACCAACCCGGGTGGAGTATGACCTTAATATAGCCAATGGCACCATGGATGTTTGGGTAGATGGCGTGCAGCAAACGCTGCCTGCGGAGTTTTCTTCTCTCGCATTAACACCTTGGCAAGCTGGCATACAGCGGGCACGTCTTGGTTTTATTGAGCGTCGTTCATCAATTCCGGAAAATCAGCATTATTACATTGACGAATATGAAAGTCGCCGCCAAACATATATTGGTGGGACTTGTAACTAAGTCAGTCAAACAAAACCTAACAAAGCCACCGTTTCGGTGGCTTTTTTTTCGCAAGCAGAAGACCATGTCAGTCATAACGCTAAATGAAATTCTATCCGGGGATCTCCGCCCCGTGCTGCCGCCTAAATACAACCTCGTGTTTATCCATCAATACAAGTCATATGGCTCCACATTTTCTTACCTGTTAGCCAAGAATTACCGCCCTGAATCAATCATGCATATGAATGCAGACCAGCTGAACTCCAATCAACGATCCTGTTTGAGAAAGAATAACAAGCAATTCAGGGTGGTGTTCGGTCATTTGATGTTGCAAGACTGCCTTATTAAAGACAATGGCTGGGATAAAACGCTGGTGATCAGTCTGGTCAGGGAGCCGGTCAGCAGGATTGTCTCTTATTACAATTACATCCTGACAAAAAAGAATCACCAGTTGCATGAACAGATAAAAAGGATGAGCTTTTCCGAATTCATAAGATCAGGCTGTGCGGTAGACATTGAAAACGGGCAGACAAAAAGATTGTCGGCCAGAAGGGAGAAAGAGCTCAGGGTAGATGAACAAGGAGAGGAAGATATTTTTTGTGAAATAAAAAATCGCGTTAGCCTGCTGTTGCCAGCAGAAGAGTTTGACTCGATTCTATTGGCTTTGAAGAAACACTTGGGGTGGACAGATATTTACTATAAGGTCAGGAATCGCTCACAGCCTCATATTAAGCCGCAAAATATTTCCAGCGAAGACCGATCTCTGATTTTCCAGAAAAACCAGCTGGATAAAAAGCTATATAGTCACGCCAATGAGGTTGCGCAGAGCTTGCTCAGAGAAAGCAAGATAACGACGACAGATAAGGTGGTTTTCAAATTCAAAAACCGGTTCTGGGGTTGGCTGGTTTCATGAAGCCCTGGCAAGGTCTTGCCAGGGCTTTCATTTGAGTTAAGGCTGTGCTCAGTTAACTGGAATTAAGGGGCTGACTGTCCGGATCGTGACGTGCTCAAAACAGTTAGTCGGTGGGGCTGGCGGGTTGTCAACCAGATGTTCCGTTCTAACTATCCATTTTACGTAAGACGCCCCAGTCAAATCTATGCTAGTCGTGGATTCCGCTAATGAATAACCGATGTAGACGTCAGGCTCGTGGTTGTAGAGGACTGGCGTGGAGTTCTGATCCGCATAGTGCCTGCCCGTATTGGCGGTAATGGCCATAATGGTCTGGTCTGCAAAATAGGTTTTCAAACGTGTCTTACTGCGGGTATACGTAAAAATGGGTTGAGGCGGCCATGGACCTGCAAATGAGCCAACAAAAGATTTGCCAGATATTGTTGCTGTTGTCCCATTAATTTCAAATTGCCGCATTTGTTCAGGAAATAAATTTGTTGGCGCACAGAATTCTTCTCCAACGGTGGAATCCCATGCGGTTGCCGATTTATCTGAGACGGAATTGTTTTTTGAGTCAAAACGGTGAGTGGCTTGAGTAAAAGACAGCTTATCCAGCAGCCCTCTGCCTACATCGCTGGTCGCGATTTGCACGACTGTTCCGTCCTCGTAAACCTTCTGATAGAGTCCTTGCCCGACTTTGTTATAGCTTTCATTGATATTCTCAGCATGGGCAGAGCAGGTTATCAACAGGGCGAGTATCAAACAATTAATAGCAGTAAACTTCATCATGATCTCCTTTTTGGGTGTGTGAACTGGTACAGAGTGTCTGTACCAGTTCACAAGGGTATTTCAAATGGAGGGGGGGGGTCAAGAGAGAAGACGGGAGTTAAAGCTGGTTTCCCATAGAAAAGTAATTAATAGATGCAGGAAGAGAAGGAGGCATTTGTTCTGATAGCTTCGTTTCCAGAGTTACGTTCCGAAAGGGTTGTGGCGGATGATGTTTTCGTTGCGGTCCGGGCCGGTGGAGATGATGTGGGCCGGGCGGCCGGTGTGTCGTTCGATGGTGTGGATGAAATCCCTGGCTTTCTCGGGCAGGTCTTGCCAGCGGGTGATGCCACGGGTTTCGGTTTTCCAGCCGGGAACGCTGATGTATTGGGGTTTGACGGCTTTCCAGGCGCTGGTGCTCATGGGGAATGGCATGGGCTGGCCGTTGTTGTCCACGTAGCCGGTGCACAGTTTGATTTCGTCAAAGGCATCCAGAACGTCGAGTTTGGTGA
>WGBZ01000143.1 GCA_015494035.1 Lysobacterales bacterium
GTACCTGGAGCTGGACCCGGCGCTGGTGGACGTTAACGTTCACCCCACCAAACACGAGGTGCGTTTTCGCGATGCCCGACTGGTGCATGATTTTATTTTCGGCTCCCTGCATCACTCCCTGGCCCAGACCCGCCCCGGTAGCGAAATTTACACTCATGCCAACGCCATGAGCGCCACGCCCGCAGCCGAAACGGCAGAGAGGCAAGTGCCCCAGCCCTGGCAAAGTGGCTTGCGTTTTCATCACCAACAGTCTTCCAGCAGCCTGCCACCGGCAGTGGCCGAGTCCTCACTGGCCTACTTAGCCCGCCTGGCCGAGACTGGCGATGCCACCGCTGGAATGACCGGGGCCGAAGCCGGGACAGAACTTCGCGCTTCCATGGCCCCTGGCGAAGAAGAGGCCCACACACCACCCCTGGGTTACGCCAAGGCGCAGTTGCACGGGGTGTTTATTCTGGCTGAAAATGCCCGTGGGCTGGTGATTGTGGACATTCACGCCGCCCATGAACGGATCACCTACGAATGGATGAAACAGGCCATGCAAGAGGAGGGCATCCGCAGCCAGAACCTGTTGGTGCCCATTGCCATGGCGGTCAGCGAAAAAGAAGTTCAGGCGGTGGAAGAGCACCGCGAGTGGTTCGAGAAACTCGGCTTTCGCCTGGCCCCGGGCGGCCCGGAATCCATCACCGTGCGTAGCGTTCCGTCCCTGCTGGCAGGCACCGATGTGGAGCAACTGATCCGCGACGTGCTGTCGGAAATCGTCACACTGGGTTCATCCACAGCCATTGAAAAAGCCCTGAATGACATCCTTTCCACCATGGCCTGCCACGGCTCGGTACGGGCCAACCGCGCCATGACCATTATGGAAATGAATGCGTTGCTACGCGACATGGAACGCACTGAACGGGCCGATCAATGTAACCACGGGCGACCCACCTGGGTACAGCTGGACATGAAGCAACTGGACAAGCTGTTCCTGCGCGGCCAATGAACAACCCGTCACCGGTCCCAGCGCGCCCCAAAGCTGTGTTTATCATGGGCCCGACCGCGGCGGGCAAAACTGATGCAGTGATCGATTTGTTTCAACGCTTCAGCGGACACATTATTTCGGTGGATTCGGCTCTGGTGTACCGTGGCATGGACATTGGCACAGCCAAACCGGACAAAGCCACCTTACAGCAGGCCCCACACGCCCTGGTGGACATTCGCGATCCCTGGCACAGCTACTCGGCGGCGGATTTTCGCGCCGATGCGCAGGCAGAAATCGACTCCGCCCATGCCCAGGGGCGCCTGCCCTTGCTGGCCGGCGGCACCATGCTCTATTACCACGCCTTGCAGCAGGGCCTGTCGAACCTGCCAGAGGCCGAGCCCGAAATCCGTGCCCAACTGGCGGCACAGGCCCAGGAAATTGGCTGGCCAGCCATGCACCGGCAATTGCAGCAAGTGGACCCAGAAAGCGCTGCCAGAATCCACCCCAACGACCCACAACGCATCCAGCGAGCGCTGGAGGTCTGGCAGCTGACTGGCAAACCGTTAAGCCACTGGTTCTCGCAACAGCACAACACATCCATGCCTTTTGACACGCTGAAAATCGTTCTCGCGCCACCGGATCGCGCCGTGTTGCATCGGCGCATCGAACAGCGTTTTGATGACATGCTGGACGCGGGTTTTATCGAGGAAGTGCGGGCCTTGATGGCGTTACCTAAAGTGCACGCCGAGCTGCCAGCCATGCGCGCGGTGGGCTACCGGCAGGTGTGGCAATACCTGAGCGGCGAACTGGATCGCGAACAGATGCGATACCGTGGCATCGTGGCCACGCGCCAACTGGCCAAGCGCCAGTGGACCTGGCTACGCAAGGAAAACGATGCCGTGTGGCTGGACCCGGGCGCCACAGGCAGCGCACAAAAAATCCGCCAACTGGTGGCGGATTTTATGGAAAGATAACTGCTTGGGGTGCATCAGGCAATAGGGCTATCTGCCAATACCCGACTATCATTGTAAGCAC
>WGBZ01000144.1 GCA_015494035.1 Lysobacterales bacterium
CAGCGTCAGATGTGTATAAGAGACAGGAACACGGGCAGGGTGTGCTGGCAGACCAGAAAAATGACCGCCGCGAAATTTCCTCCGTGGCCCTGAAAAGCCTCATGCATGCCAACGAGCTTTTCCTCTCGCCTAACCGCGAGTGGGTGGAAAAAGCCCGTGCCGAGCGACTGCTGGGCGAGTTTGAAGCCACCAAGTCCGGTCGCTTTTACGAAGACCTGGCCCAGCACCCCATTCGTCAGCCATTGATGACCCAATACGGCATGGAAATCTTCAAGAAGATTCCGTCTCAGGGCATGACAGTGGATCAACTGCTGGCCGAAGCGCGCGATGCCGACGAAAAGCACGACATGGAAATGGCGCTGAACCTGCTGGAAGCGCGCGGCTTTATCGAAATCCTGCCCGATGGTAACATCGTGGAAACCGAAGCAGGCGAGCTGATGGATAAGGCCATGAGCGGTGTGCCTGCCGGGTTCGGCGCGCCCATCAACCCGATCATGTACCGGGTCATCAAGGCCATCGCTCAGGCCGGCTCCCTGTACGACAAGGAGCGCAAGATCCGCATTCTGCCCAAACATCTGAAACAGGCCATCAAGCAATCGGGTCTGCCGCCGGAGGTGTTTGAAAAGGCCTATATTGCGGCCCGTAACGCCAAATACCTGGGTAAAAACTCGGTCAATGAAGCCGGCATCAACGTGTTGCAGGCCGTGGCCGCCATGAACCCGTAATCTGGTTTTAGCCAAGCGCCACTTTTGCCGGTGGCGCTTTTTCATTTCCTGTCTGTCACCATGTAAAACATGGCGTATGACAAAAGAAGACCGGTCATATAAAGTAAAGGCCAATCATTCTAGAGACAATAAACAAGAGAATTATTTCATGATCAATCCCGTTGCACTGGGCACCCTGGTGTTTGAATACCTGGACGTGCCACCTAACAGCCGAACCATCAAGGTCAAGGCGCTGAAATCCTGGGGTTTCGACCTCATTAAGGGCACCATTGATGGCCAATCCAGCTGGTTTGTTACCGAAGCCGGTGCGCACCAGCCCGGTGACAGCTACACCGAAGGCGAAAGTGCCTACACGGTGGATGAAGTCATCAGCGAACTGAACCCCAATCAGAAAATCGAAGTGGCCATCGAACTGGCCGAAGGCACGGCCTATCTGGCCGGTGTGCTGCGCGACGAAGACGGCATCGGGCATGAAATTTTCATGCTGCCAGCCGCGCTCACGCTGTCGGCATTCCTCAAGAAACAGCGCTGCGACAAGCTGGCCGGCTGCATCCGCAGTGTTGGCACCCTGACCGGCATCGTTACCCACCGGGGCGAACACGGCAAGCCGCTGCCTTTTGACGAACTGCCCAACGAACTCAAGCGTTTTCTGAAGGACGCGCGCAAACAGGTGGCCAAAAAAACCGGCTCCAGCCGCATCGCGCTGGCCTGTTTCGGCGAAAACAAGGACCGCATTCCGCGCTACTGGCTCAGCTGGATGCTCCCCACCATCGACTTGCTTGATGCGGCCATTGCCAAAAAAGTCGACCAGCTACTTAGGGAAACTCTGATCGAATCGTGACACGGCATCTTGTGGCATAAAATTGTCCATTTCTGTGTTGCAAACCTTCACAATAGCCTTGCTATTGCGTGCGATTTGCGCCTTGAACTGAACAATTTTTCACGACAATCTGTTCGCGCCAGATTCAATCAGAGCTTCCTTAGCGAACTGCCCTGAGCCTGAAGCAACCACTCACAGTCATTCTGAAAACCCGGCCCCGCGCCGGGTTTTCGTTACTGACAATTTCTGTCTGCCCAGTGGCGTTGCCGTTTGCAGGGACTGAATCAGAAAGTCAAACACACGCCAAAGACAACGTTTACCCTCTGTTTTTGCCCTTTTGTGCATTTTTTACCCCCTGGCCATTGCGTCGGCTATCTATGTGCTTTATTCTGTAAACAGGTGCACAAAGGCGCATTGGCTACCGTTGCCCGTAGCGGGTGTTAATTGGTGTATTGGCCACATGAAACCTCAATCAGGCACTGGCAGTCACCCCGGTAAAAATCCGGGATAGCTGCGCCAGCAGTTGCGCATCAGAACAAAAAATCTCAGGAACAAAGAACCAGAGAAAACAAAACTAGACCAAAAAAAAGACCAAAAAAAAAGACCAAAACGCTCCCTATGCAAACTACTCACTATCCCCCAGGCGACCTGGTCTTATCCAGCGCCGGCTTCTTTCCGTCCCTACGGCCTTTTGGGGCTTTTCCAGTCGCCCCAAAACCATCGCTGCTGCGGTGTATCTGGTCGAATGTGTTGCCAAAGCCAGCACCACGCCGTCTGTACAAGCGCCTGTTCCGTGGGGTTTTCCCGGTTCCCTATAATGCCCCCTGGCAACGCGCACAGGGCGGGTTGCAAATACGTAACAGGATTAACGATGAGACATATTGTTTTTCGTCCGGCTGGCAGCGGTGACCCAGGCCAATTTTGGCATTGGGACGGGGGCTTGGTGGAAAAAAACCGGTTTTTTCAAAAAAAATCGAAAAAGCCCCGCCAAAAAAGGCTGTGTTTTTTACAGGCTGCCTATAATAAGCGCACACACCACAGGAGATTAACCATGAAACACGTGATTTTTGCCTTGTTGCTGGCCCCGGTGCTGGCTCAGGCGGCCACTGGCACCTGGGAAGGCCCGGACTACTCCTATTGCGAGGAATATCCCGGCGGACACTTTAACCGCACTTGCGCCCCGGACATCTACCCGCTTCTGGGCGGAGTGACGGACTTTGATATTAACACCGATATTTTTGCCGGCGTGCGCGAGGACGACCTGCCCCAGAAGGGCTGGTGGTGGGATGATGACAAGCCCGGCGAGGGCGTGTTTGTGGAGGTGACGCCGAGTAAAAACGGTTCCACCGGTTACTGGCTGTTTGGCGTCATTTATTCCTACGATTCTGACGGCAAACCGGAATGGTACACTTTTGGCGGGCCTTATGAGCATCCTCAAGATGCCACGCGCTGGCGTGAAAAGCAAAAGCCGTTTAACCGGCTGTTTCTGCACGAGCAGGCACCGGATGATTTTGCCATGGGAACATGACCAGAAAAACAACCTGCAGGAGCTAAGATTGCTTTTTCATGGCGTCGATGACGAAGAAGGCGTGCATGGTGTGGCGCCGGTGTACCTATATCTCGGAAAATCAGTTTTTGATGTGCTGCGTGTATCCAGCATGCGAGTGGTCGGGTGAGGTTTGGCTGCGCTAAAACATCCAGATGATCGGAGTTTCTTACGTGATGATAAGAGGTGCCTGGAACTGGCCGAGATAGAGTGCAGCAAGAATCCTGCTGAGATGGATCACATACTCCAGCAGAGTCCCTTCTCATAACATGAAGATCTGGTTTCTCAAGCTATTTCCGCGGTCGCTTATATTTGGAGTGCTAACGCGGAGTTTCCCACGCAGCAAGCCGGAGGAGCGCAAACTGATAGTCAAGTGGTTGTCGCCAATTCCGGTGAACGCGCCTGATGGCGAGGAGCCGGTGGTGGTGCATAATGTGAAGGAGTGAGTGGTTTGGTGGGTGGTGGATAACCAACCTGCCGATTCATAACGTATTTAACAAATAACCGGTAAAAAACATTGAAAATCCATGAAGAAAACTGCAATATGACACCACTGGTGATGTCATATGTCTGCTGAGATCAAGTATAGCGAGGTTATTAACCGGCTTAAATCTTGCAAGGCGGGCATTCGTTGCAATGAGCTGGTAAGCCTGCTTGAAGAACTGAGCTTCAGTGTTCGCAGTCCCAAATCTCCCGGTCATAAAATAATTACCCACGATGGCCTTGCGCAGTTGACCAGTGCCTCTTTCGATTGTGGTCACGGCAAGAATCCAATGGTCAAGCAGGCCTATATTGTGAAAATATTAAGGATTCTACGGGCGCATGAGGAGGATTTAATTAGTTACCTAAGGAGGAAAGCCCATGATTGACCCACACAGTTACAACATTTCTATTCGGCGTGGTGAATTTGGTGAAGAAACATGCTTTGAAGCCCGAATTAAGGAGTTTTCTGATCTGACTGAGTATGGAGACTCATTTCAGGAGGCTTATGATCTTGCCATCGAAGCGATAGAGTCAACCGCTGAAATCTTCGCCGATAAGGGCAGGGACATGCCGAAACCCCATGAAGGTCAGTACGATTTTAGTGGGCGTGTGACTTTGCGTATCCCCAAGTCCCTGCACCGCATGCTGGCCAATGCTGCCGAAGATGAAGGGGTCAGCCTTAATCAGTACATCACCAGCATTCTGTCTCACTTTTCAGGGTTTTCAGCAGGGAAAGGCGGCCAGGCAGACTGGCAGGCGGTTTCCGCCCCCGGTAAAGAAAAAGGCCGGCAACACCTTCAGGTGGTGGGCGTGGATTATGGATCTGATGACAATTCCTCCTGGAGGAAAACCGGGTGAACGACGATTTGCAAAGGGCCATCAAGTGCCTGCTCATACGCGATGTTTACCTCCGTCGGTCAACCGCTAATCTGGCCAATGGCTTTGACCCGAAGTATTCCTTTGGTGATGGTGGCGTGGCGGCCAACGAGCTGAGCATCCAGTTCAAACACCTGGTTCGGCGGTCTGAAACCCTCATTTTTAATGATGAGGGCGAAGACGAGCGCGTCTTTCGTGTTTTCATCGACCTCGGTACTCGGTGGGTTGCCCCTGGTGACGCCAAAGGAGAGGGTGGTGGAGATGATGTTAAGGTGGTTATTGAGGCCACCTTCATTGCTGAATACTTTATTGCTGAGGAGCTTAACCAAAAAGAACTGGATGTCTTTGCACTAAATAACGCCAGCTTCCATGTCTGGCCGTATTGGCGTGAATACCTGATGAGCCAGTGCGGGCGCATGAATCTGCCAAAGGTTGCGTTGCCTACTACG
>WGBZ01000145.1 GCA_015494035.1 Lysobacterales bacterium
AGATTGGAGTGAAAAATTGTTCAGTTCAAGGCGCAAACCGCACGCAATAGCCAGCTATTGTGAAGGTTTGCAACGCAGAAATGGACGATTTTACGCCACAAGATGCCGTGTCACGATTCGATCAGAGGTTCCCTAAGGAAGCTCTGATCGAATCGTGAACTCGCTTCTCACACCTGAAATGTCCGATAACTGCGTTGAAGTCCTTGCGAATAGCCCGCTATTGGCTGCGAACTTCGCCTTGTTCTCGAACTTTTCCGGCATAAGCTGTTTCGTCCAGATTCAATCAGAGCCTCCCTAACCAAAACGACGGGCCGGAATAAAAACCGGCTCTACCGGTTGAAAGCCCTGCGCAAAATCGTTCAACGCGCTTGTTCGCCCTGTCATCCTGGCTCAGTGACGCCAGATTCCGTCTTGTCGCTGGCACTGTGGCGAGTAACCTTGTAAAATTCCTGCGTTTGCGCCCTATTGCCCCCTGCGGGGGCATCGTCACCGGCGCTGTCCGTTGCCAGGAAACAACCGGCTCTGCCCGGTTCTCCATGTCGCTTCGCCACAGGTATCACTCCATGGTCAAAATACTGCAACACCTGCCGGAAGGCCTGCTCGATCTGCCCGCCAGCGAGTTGCATACCCGCATCGGCGATCATACCCTGATTCACCTGGACGGCAAAATCAAACGCCCGGTTTTTGTGTCCATTCTGCAACACGGCGATGAGCACACTGGGTGGGATGCGTTGCGGGACTACCTTCGCAATCACCTGCAACACGGCTTGCCGCGCAACCTGATTGTTTTGTTCGGCAATATTCAGGCCGCGGCCCGCAATGTGCGCAAATTGCCCGATCAACCGGATTTTAACCGCCGCTGGCCTGGCCAGCGCATCCCCGATGACGCCATTGCCCGACGGCTGCGAGCCATTACCGAAAAAATGCAGCAGGCCAACCTGTTTGCCAGCGTGGACATCCACAACAACTCCGGCCGCAACCCGCATTACTCCGGCATCAACCGGCTTGATAAACCGTTTCTGAATCTGGCCTCGTTGTTTTCGTCACGGATGATTTATTTCACCAGCCCCGATGGCATCCAGTCCAGTGCTTTCAGCCGCTTCTGTCCAGCCATCACGGTGGAAAGCGGCCTTTCAGGCACCGCCGATGGCCGTGAGCAAACACACACGTTTTTAGAACTGCTGATGACGCAAACCAACCTGGAACATGTGCCAGGGATTCTGGAACACCCGGAAATCTACCGTGTCTTTGCCACCGTCAAGGTGCGGCCAGGCACCCGTTTCCGAATCGGTGAGGCAGACCAGAGCCGTGAATCGGCATTCATTATCCGCAAAGACCTGGATTTTCTCAATTTCCAGCATGCAGATGCCGGCACCGTGTTTGGCTGGGCCGACGGTGACATGCCGCTGCTGGTGCAGGATCAACAGGGCCGAGACATCACCGAAGACTGGTTTGCGCTCAAGCACGGTCGCGTGCAACTGCGCCAAGCGGCAGTGCCGGCCATGATCACGCAAAAAACCCAGGCCATACTGGATGACAGCCTGTGTTACCTGATGCAAGCCGTTCACCCCAACACCCTGAACCAGATAACCCAAGAGATAACCCAAGAGGAAATTGCATGAATCTGAACCAGACCAAAGCCATCATCACCGGTGGCGCTTCGGGCCTCGGCCTGGCCTGTGCCCGCAAGATCGTTGCCGAAGGCGGCCAGGTGGCCCTGCTTGATATCAATCCCGAAAGCGGTGATGCCGCCGTGGCCGAACTGGGCAACAACGCACACTTTCTGCCAGTGGATGTCAGCGATGAGGTGGCTGTTGCCGAAGCCGTTGAAGCCGCCACCGAAGCCAATGGCGGTTTAAACGTCGCCATCAACTGCGCCGGTGTGCTTTCGCCGGGGCGGGTACTGGGCCGCGAAGGGCCGATGCCACTGGAACACTTCAGCCGCGCGGTGACAGTGAACCTGATTGGCAGTTTCAATGTGGCCAAAGCCGCGGCCAACGTCATGCAAGGCAATCCGGCCGATGAGGATGGCCAACGCGGCGTGATCATCAACACCGCATCCATCGCCGCTTTTGAAGGCCAGATTGGGCAAAGCGCCTATGCCGCCTCCAAGGCCGGCATCGTGGGCATGACCTTGCCCATGGCACGCGAACTGGCCCGCTTTGGCATTCGCGTCATGACCATCGCGCCGGGCGTTTTTCTGACGCCCATGGTGGCCGGGCTGCCGGACGAAATCAAAGACGCGCTGGGGGCTTCCGTGCCCTTTCCCTCACGTTTGGGCAAACCGGCGGAATTTGCCGAAACCGCCGCCCACATCATCGAAAACCATTACCTGAACGGCAGTGTGATTCGACTCGATGGCGCCGTCCGCCTGGCGCCGAAATAAGTCCACAGCTTGTTTGCCTGACATCGCCTTTGGGGTGTCAGGAATAAAACCAAATCGACACAAAAAACCCGGCTCGTGGCCGGGTTTTTTGCTGACAGTATTCCGTCAACAGAATGCGCTGTTTTTGTTGCCTAGGCGTTTTCTTCTATCACTACAAACTTGCGTTTCTTGGGGCCACGCTGCACAAATTTCACTGTGCCGTCGCGTAAGGCAAACAGCGTGTGGTCACGCCCCATGCCGACGCCTTCACCGGCGTGAAAGCGGGTGCCACGTTGACGCACGATGATGTTGCCTGCCAGAACAGACTCACCGCCGTAACGCTTGACGCCCAAATACTTGGGATTGGAATCGCGTCCGTTCCGGGTACTACCTGCTGCTTTCTTGTGAGCCATTGCGATTTACCTCTAAT
>WGBZ01000146.1 GCA_015494035.1 Lysobacterales bacterium
ACTGAGCAGCAGGGGACGGCTCATTTTCTGCCGGATGTCATTAACCAGGTTGATGACTTCGTCCCGCGAGTTCATCTGGTCGATGATGATGGTGAATTCGTCCCCGGCAAAGCGGGCCAGCAGACCGCGCTCACCGAGGCTTTTCTTCAGCAACTGGGTCACCGTCAGCAAGACTTCATCGCCAATGTCATGACCCAGGGAATCATTGATCGTCTTGAATTTGTCCAGGTCGACAAATATAACGGCCAGGGAGCGGTTTTCGCGGCGGGCGCGTTCTATGCGCTTGTCCAGTTCCTGAACAAACAGCAGGCGGTTAGGCAAGCCGGTCAGTGGGTCATGCTGGCCTTCCTGCTTGTAGAGGCGATACAGCTTGTCAATGTGGGTGTTTTTTGCCAGATGCGCAGCCATTTCGCTGAGCAGAAAGCGGCCAAGTTCCCAGCTTTGGCGTGGTTCGGCGCTGCTGGCAAAAAGAAAACCTGTGGTGTCCTCGCCATTGTGACGAAAAGGATAGGCAAACGCACTTTGGGCCTGGGTCTGGTCCAGCCAGGTATCCGACGGAATCAGATTGGCCGCTTCATTTTCGATTTCCACCGCCTGGCCTTTTTGCAGCTGTCGCAATAAATAGCCATGGCGGCTGGACTGCCAGGCCTGCCAATGACTGGGCTGAACAAAAGGTGCCGGCTCCATGCGGCCGGATTCGCTGTCCATACGGGCAATCACCAGGCAGTCCAGCCCCAACCACTGGCAGACTTGCTGGCACAACTGCTGCATTTTTTCCGTATTGGTTTTGCTGTCTTGCAACTGGCCAACGTATTCCATAACGCGGGAAAACGTCGCCACGTCGTCCTGGTCCTGCAACATGCCCAGATAAACCGGTTTGCCATCCAGCACGGTGATTTGGTAATGTGCCTTGACCCAGCGGGTCTGCCCGTCACTGGCGGTCAGTTTGAACTGGAATACCAGGTTACCCTGGGAATTGAGGGTTTTGTTGTACTGGTCATAATCGGCCTGGGTGTGGGTCTGATCGAACGCATGCCAGGGTTGGCCGAGGTGATCGTTGACCGACTTGCCGGTCAGGTGGCAAAAGGATTCATTGGCATTGATGATCTGACGGCTCTGGGCGTCGATAATGACCTGCGGGATGGCCGAGTCTTCAAAAAACAGGTTCCAGAGCGCCTGACGGTGCTCATCGCCCTCACCTGGCCCCAGGCCGGAATCTCCTTTATCCTCAGCCAGTGAACCCAGTGAATAATCGATGGCCTGCGCGGACACCGGTGAGAAAAGTAAACCATCACAGACTTCGCTGATCTGTTGCAAGGTGGCCCCGTCAGCCGGCATTTCGGTTCCCACCAATGCAAACAAGCGCTGGGGCGGTTGCAAGTGATCTTTAAGTGCCTGCAATTCGGCCAGGCTATTGACCCAGGGCGGGCCGACTTCAATCACCAGCGTGTTGAAAGGCATATCGGACCATTCTTGTGGCAAGCGGTGGATGTCTTTGGCTGTTCGTAATTGATGGCAGTTTTGCCTGTCAAAATAATCAAACAGCGTGTAGCGGTCACGCTTGTTGCTGCAGGCAATCAATACGTCCCATTGCGCGAAATCAGTCATCCAGGGGCACCCATTGTCCGTCCCGTAGTCCCATGCGAATGGTTTCTGCCGGGTTCAGATCAAGTAAAGTCACCTGTTCACTGCTTTCAAGTGCTGACAGGGTCTGCCCTTCTGGCAACACAAACATGAGTTTTTTCTTGTCGGTCAGCGTTTCCCAGCTACGGTGACGCGGCAAAACAGCCTGCATTTCCACCAAATCGTCCCGGGTCTGGGCTACAAACAGGTAAATGCCGTAATGATTACTGCGATCGGCGTAGCGAAGCGCATCGGACAGCCCCCTTGTGCCGGGAACGGGCACATCGCGGGATTTCAGACTGACCAGACCTCGTGCGCTGGACCACGCATAGATGGCAAGACCGCTTTGCAGACAGATACGTTGCATCTGCTGCATCAGGTCTTCGGTGTTATTGGTGTAAGCCAACAGGGTATGGGGCGACTCGGTCAAAGCTTTCTGCAAGCGATTGACCTGAGCCTGATTGGGCTGGTTGAACAGGCTGTTCACGGTCAAACGGTCACATAGTTTCGGTGACCACCTCCTCTCCCCGGTACGGTGCCAATAGTGTTTCGATTTTGGAACGCACCACTTCCATGTCGTTGCTGTCAGAAAACTGGATGCCAATGCCCACACGTTTCAGTCCTTGGGAACC
>WGBZ01000147.1 GCA_015494035.1 Lysobacterales bacterium
ATACAGGCGCTCCACGCCGCTAAAGCGGTGTTTAGGGATTTCCCGGCTATGGCACGCGGCATCAGTGGGTTCTGTCATTAAAAGTATTCCTGGTTGATTGGCTAGGATGTGGTTTCAGGAGAGCGGTTATCGGAAATCTCAGGCAGCCCAAACAGTTCGCGCGCATTGGCATCTGCGATCTGGATGAGCGCCTGCTCCGTTTGCCCACGTAAGCGGGCAATGCAGCGGGCAATTTCCGGCAGATATTCCGGTCGGTTCAGCTCGCCGCGGTGCGACCAGGGCGGCTGGTCCGGCGCATCGGTTTCCAGTAACAACGCCTCATCGGGCACGTAGGTCACCACCTGATGCAAGCGGTGGGCATTGGGGCGCGTCACAGCACCGCCAAAGCCTGTTTTCAGGCCTGCTTCCAACACCTGCCGGGTCAACTCCAGCGAGGCGTTGTAGGAATGGATTTCACCCCGCGCATAACCCACCTCCCTGAGGCAAGCCAGCACCTCGGGCACGGCCTTGCGGGCGTGAATGATCAGGGGCAGATCATGCTTTTTGGCCAGTTCAATCTGGGCCAGAAAACAATCCAGTTGTCGCTGTTTCTGCGCTTTCAATTCCGGCAGGTAAAAATCCAGGCCGCACTCGCCCACAGCCACCGGGTCTTCCTGTTGCAGCCAGTGATCCAGTTCAGCCAGATCAGCCTTGTCGTGCTGGTCGACAAAATACGGATGCAGGCCATAGGCGGCAAATACGCCCGGATAGCGGTTTCTGAACGTTTTCACACGCGGAAATGTCTCGCGCGAAATGGCCGGCACCACAAACCCGTTGACACCCGCCGCACGCGCCCGGGCCACGACATCGTCACGCAGCGGGTCAAATCGTGGATCATCCAGGTGGATGTGGCTGTCAATCATGGCGTTATGGCAGGCAGTGAATACTGCAGGGCATTATAACGGAGGCCCGTGGCAGTCGCTATTGGGCCATTCACCAGGTCACGGCAGAGCGCACCCTCAGGTGCCGGACTGAGCCAGTTGCTTTAAGGAAGCTCTGATCGAATCATGAACTCGCTTTTCACGCCTGAAATGGACGATTTTACGCCGCAAGATGCCGTGTCACGATTCAATCAGAGCTTGCTTAGCAGCCAGCGGTTAAGTGCTTGATGCTGGGGATACAGGTTCATGAGGCTGCGCACTTCCTTGCTGCCATACAAAGGTGGAGCAATAACGCGCCAGCCATCGCGGTAATAAAACAGCCACAGGCCGGTCTTGTTTGGCAGAGAATTTTTTTCGCTGCGGGGAAGTTTCTTGTTCGCATCCACAGGCAGCTGCCAACCCAACACCGCCACCGCCCAGCGTCCGTCCTGTCGGGTGGCCAGCACGCGGGGTTGCAGCCCTGTCTGTCGCAGGCGCTGACGGGTCTGGTGTAACTCATCCTTCAATGCCTGCAGGGTTTTCGGGCGCAAGGGCAAAAAGTAATAGTTCGCCAGTTGGCGTTCAGACAAGGCATCGGCATCGGCGGTGGTCGGCGTCTGCTGCAGCCAGTGAAGGTAGGCCTGCACCGCGTGATTGACCGGCGGTGGCTGCACGCTGGGTGCCTGACAGGCCGACAAGAGGCACAAGACAACCAGCAAAGCTAATCTGGCACCTGCACAAAGCCCCCTCAAAGACGAGCGGACAGTGAACGCGGGGCGTTTCATGATCGGGGCCACCGGCCTGATGGGTTTGTGCCCGGTGCAGAAAATCCATTCCGGAGTCGCTGGTCTTTTGCCTGCCCGCGCAGGCGCAGGGAATTGCCAATCACCAGCGCGGAGCTGAGTGACATGCCCAGGGCCGCCAGCCAGGGGGGCACCTGCCCCATAACCGCCAGTGGAATGGCCAGCGCGTTATAGGCCACGGCCCAGCCAAAGTTCTGGCGCATGAGTCGCACTGCCCGTTGGGACAGTTGGAACAGGTCATTGATGGCCTGAAAATCCGTTCGCAACAGAACAAAATGACAATGCATTTTGGCCAGATCAGTGGCTTCGGCAAAGGACACCGAGGCATTGGCGGCGGCCAGTACCGGGGCGTCGTTTATGCCATCGCCCACAAAGACAACGCGCTGGCCTTGTTGTTGCCGGGTTTTCAACCACTGCAGTTTGTCTTCCGGTGAGGCCCCGGCCCGCCAGTCGTCAAACCCCAGCGTGTTGGCCATGGCCTGAACCGAAGCCTCGGCATCACCGCTAATCAGCACCAGTGAGGCGCCGGTCTCTTGCCGCACACGCGCCAGTGTCTCCTTGACATTCGGACGCAGGGGATCGGCGATGACGAACAGGCACTGCGCCTGCCCATCGACGCTCAAGGCAACCACGCTCTGACCCGCCTGTGCCGGTATCTCTTGTGCCGCAGTAAAGGCGTCCACACCGCAAAAGGCCAGGCTGCCAATGCGCCATGTCTGGCCATTGATGCACCCTTCAATGCCTGCACCAACCACATTTTGACGCGCGGTCACAGTCACATCGCCATGGTGGTGTGTTGCTGGCGTGGTGTTAGTAGCCGAACCACCGGGTTCAGCCAGAAAAGCTTGTGCCACGGGATGGGATGAATGCGCTTCCAGCGCACGCGCTACGGCGAGCCAATAAGCGGTCTGTTCGGGCGAGGCAGTGGCGTTTCCCGCCTCACAGCTCAGTACCTTGACAAGGCGTGGCTGGCCTTCGGTGAGGGTGCCGGTCTTGTCAAAAGCCCAGACCGTGGCGCGGGTCAATTCTTCAATGCCGCGCGCGTCCAGGGGCAATATCCCACGGCGGGAAAACGCTGAAGCAGCCAGGGACAAAACCACTGGTGTGGCCAGCCCCAGCGCACAGGGGCAGGTGACGATTAGCACGGCGATGGCCACGGGCAAGGCCAGCTCCGGGTGGTTGGTGTGCCACCACAGGTAAGTGCCCACGGCCAGCACAATGACCAGCGGCACAAACCAGCGCGCAATCCCATCGGCCAGTTGCGCCAATGGCGGCTTGTGCGCCGCCCCGCGGCTGGCCAGTTCCACCAGTCGCGAAAGCGTCGATGACCTGGCTGGGTCAACCACTCGAATTTCCACCGGCTGATCCACCACCACGCTGCCGGCGGTGACCGGATCGCCATGGCTTTTTTCACCGGCATGGCCTCGCCAGTCAGGTGCGATTCATTGAACAAACCACCGGCCGTTTCCAGCACCCCGTCCACGGCCACCTGTTCGCCTGCCAGCACCCGCACCCGGTCACCGCGTTGTATCTGGTTGACGGACACGTTTTCTTCCTGGTCGCCGGCTTGTTCCCGGCCAGGTGACCGAGCAGGAATCAGACGCCGCACGGTGGCGGGAACCAGCTTCATCAGGCGATCAAAACTGGCTGCTGCTTTCAGGCGCGCCTTCAGTTCAAAGTAGCGGGCGGCCATCATGAGCGTGAGAAACATGGCGATGGAATCGAAATAAACATGGCCCCGGCTCTGCCAGGTGGCCACAACACTGGCCACATAAGCCACACTCAGCCCCAGCACAATGGGCACGTCCATGCCCAAATGGTGGTTTTTCAGGTCACGCCAGGCGGAGCGGTAAAAATCCGCGCCCACGTAAAAGAGCAAAGCGGTGACCACCACCAGGTCTGTCCAGCGCCCAATGCGTTCCCACAACGGCAAGTGACCAGAGGCATCCGGGCCACCCACGGTATAAGTGGCAATGGCATGCGCCATGACTTCCATGCTCAGAATCACGGCAAAGACCAGTTGCGACAGGCCTTTGTGTTGCGCTTCCTGATTCAGTGCCTGGCGGCGGCTGGCATCAAAGGGAAAGGCCCGGTAGCCGAGGCTTTCCACCGCCTGCAGCAAAGTCGACAAACGGGTTTTATCCGCGTCCCAGCGAATCCGCATCTGGCCACTGGCATAGTCCACTGACACATCGGTTACGCCCGTGTGTTCACTCCTGTCTCTTATACACATCTGA
>WGBZ01000148.1 GCA_015494035.1 Lysobacterales bacterium
CATACAGGCCCTGGAACAGCGCATACAGGCCCTGGAACAGCGCATACAGGCCCTGGAACAGCGCATACAGGCCACCGAGGCAAAGTCCGTGGCCGCCAGCAACACCCAGACCACACAAAAAAACAACAGCTTCAACCCGGCCATCAGCCTGATCCTGAACGGCCGCTACGCCAGTTACTCTGGAAATCCCGAGGATTACGCGCTGCCTGGCTTCGCGCTGGGCGAGGAAGCGGGACTGGCGAAAGAAGGGTTCTCCCTGGGTGAATCCGAAATCACCCTGTCCGCCAATACCGACCAGTACTGGCGTGGTCAGTTGACCGTGGCGCTGGCTGACGAGGATGGCGAAACAGCGGTGGAACTGGAAGAAGCCTATATCGAAACCCTGGGCCTGGGCAGCGGCCTGACGCTGCGTGGTGGACGCTTTCTGTCCGGAATAGGCTATCTCAACGGCAAACATGCGCATGCCTGGAATTTCAATGACGCGCCCCTGGTCTATCGCGGCATGTTTGGCAACCAGATCAAACAGGATGGATTGCGCCTGAACTGGCTGGCGCCCACGGATCAGTACCTTGAACTGGGCGTGGAAATCGGCAGCGGCCAGAGCTTCCCGGCGGGCGGCGCTCACGGCGGCATCGGCGACTGGGCCGTGTTCGCCAAAACTGGCGGTGATATCGGCATCAGCCACAGCTGGCAACTGGGCCTGTCGCATTACCAGGCCGACGATATCGAAGACCGGGAGGCCGCGACTCACAGCTTTTCCGGGGACAGCAGCCTGAATGGCATCGACCTGGTGTACAAATGGGCTCCCAATGGCAATGCGCAAGACCGCGCCCTGACCGTGCTGGCGGAATACTTCCGCCGTGATGAAGACGGGGAAATCAGCGCCAACCAGTCGTACGGCACGTTCAAGGCCAGACAAAGTGGCTGGTATGTCGAGAGCATTTTCAAGTTTGCGCGCCACTGGCGGGCTGGACTGCGCTATGACAGGCTCGGCAGTGACAATCATGGCAGCAATATGTCGCTTCTGGAGCAAACAGGGCTGTTGTCGGACGGCCACGACCCCCATCGTCTCAGCGCCATGCTGGAGTGGTTCCCGAGCGAATTCAGCCGTATTCGCCTGCAGTACAACCATGACGACTCCACCAGGGACAGCGACAACCAGACCTTTATCCAGTACACCCAGGCCCTGGGTTCCCATGGCGCCCACGAATATTGAGGTATGAAAAAATGACCACGCGAATAATCCTTTCCCTGATGGCGCTGTTTTTCAGCCAGGGCGTCATGGCAAAGCTGAATGTTTTTGCCTGTGAACCCGAATGGGCCGCCCTGGCACTGGAAATCGGCGGCAGCGACAGGTTGAAAACGACTTCGGCCACCACTGGCTTGCAAGACCCGCATCACATCCAGGCAAGACCCAGTCTGCTGGCCAGGGCGCGCCGCGCCGACCTGCTGGCCTGTACCGGCGCGGAACTGGAAATCGGCTGGTTGCCCGTGTTGTTGCGAAAAACCGGCAACCCGAAAATCCAGCCCGGCCAGCCAGGCTATTTCATGGCGACCGATTTCGTAAAGCTCCTGGACATTCCCTCAAAGCTGGATCGCAGTGAAGGCGATATTCACGCGGCGGGCAACCCTCACATTCAGACCGATCCGAGAAGAATCCTGCTGGTCGCCAAGGCGTTGTCGGAAAGATTGCAGCTGATCGACCCCGAGCATGCCGGTGATTACGCGGCAGGCTACGCTGATTTTGAAAAACGCTGGACGGCCGCCATGAGCCGATGGGAAAAGCAGGCCGCCGGCCTGCGCGGCAAATCCATCATCGTGCAGCACAAGAGCTGGATCTACCTGGAAGACTGGCTTGGCCTGAAAGAAACAGCCACCCTGGAAGTCAAGCCAGGGGTTCCGGCCACCACCAGCCACTTGTCACAGCTGCTCGCCCTGGTAAAAACCAAACCGGTCATGGCCATCATTCACGCCGCTTACCAGAATCCCCGATCCGCCCAATGGCTTTCCAGCAAATCCGGCATACCTTCGGTCACGCTGCCGTTTACCATTGGCGGCACCAAACAGGCGAGGGATCTTTTCGGCCTGTTCGATGACACCATCGACAGACTGACGGGGGCCGCTGACTGATGGAAGGCATGGAACTGGATATTCTCGGCCCGGCCTTCGTGGCCGGGGCACTGGTTCTTGCGACCCATGTGCCGCTGGGCCAGGTGGTGCTGCAACGCGGCATTATTTTTATCGACCTTGCCATCGCGCAGATCGCGGGGCTGGGCGTC
>WGBZ01000149.1 GCA_015494035.1 Lysobacterales bacterium
CCTTTGGTCAGGCGGCGCCAGTGCGTGAATTAAGCGCCTTGTGTCAGGCAGCGGGCGTGCCCCTGATCGAGGATGCCTGTGAGGCGTTTGGTAACCGTTTGGATGCAGAGACCCTGGGTGCCTTTGGTGCCTGTGGCGTGTTCGGTTTCTACCCCAACAAGCAATTGACCACCGGGGAGGGCGGCTTGCTGGTGACGCACGATGCCGAGCTGGCGGCTACCGCCCGGCGACTGTTGAACAACGGCCGCAGCATGGATGGTAGCTGGCTGGACCAGCACGATTTCGGCTGGAATTTTCGCCTGGATGAAATGAGTGCGGCCCTGGGTCTGGCACAGCTTCAGCGGCTGGATTCGCTACTGGCGCACCGTCGCCGCGTGGCTGACTGGTATGACGCACTCATGGCCGACCACTTGCCTCATTGGCGACGGCCGACTTTTGCCAGTGATGAAGCCGGCAATGCCTGGTTTGCCTACGTGGTTCATTGGCCGATTGATAATATCCAACAACAGACACCGGATGTTTTTACCTTCGCCAACGCACGCACCGAAGCCTTGCGACAGCAACTGGCTGAAGCCGGCATTCAATGCGGCCGTTATTTTGCCCCCCTGCACAAACAGCCGGCGTATCGGCACCGTTACGGTAATCAGCACTTACCGGTCACGGAAAAACTGGCTGTGAACGGCTTGGCGCTGCCGTTTTACCCTCAGCTAACACGGCAGGACGTAGAATGCGTGGTTTTGACTTTGCGACAGGCAGAACAGGCGCTATGCAACGAATAAATTTCATCACAAGAGCAGGGCTAATTCCTTTTCTAGCGCTGGGTCTGTTGCTGGTGGCCTCTGCCAGTCGCGCCATACAGATCAGCGTTTACCCGCCGGTGCCCCGTCCCGGATCGGTCATTCGTCTTGAGGTGTCGGGTACCTGGCCCAATAGCTGTGTGCCGGAAATGGATCATGCCACCGTCAGTCATGGTCGCTTCAAGGTGTTTGCCAAGGCGCTGGGAATAGACTGCCAGGAGCAGCCAACGCCGTTTCATGTGGAAACCCTGTTGGGTCACTGGATTTACACGCTGATGGCGGTCAGTGGATTCTATCCGGTGGAATTTTACGTTCAGACCCAGCCAGAAGCACCGCCTCATCTGTATGCCTTCAATGTGATCCGCGCTGACCGCGACAGCGATGTCCGGCTCTTGCCGGAAAACGGCTTTTGGTGGGTGGATGAGGATGGCCTTTATGGCCAGGCCGGGCGAGGCAGCGGGCTCAGCATTGACCGCCAGGGCGACAAGATGATCATTACCATCCAGTCCTATACGGCCGACGGTCAACCGGTGTGGTATTTTGCCGAGGGCATGGTGAAAAACGGGGTTTTTCGTGCCGATTATCACCAGATCGCCGGCGGCTCACCGCTATACGCAGTGGGCAACAGTCCAAGACAGGTGCACAAGGTAGGACATTTGATTCTGACCTTTGACAACCAGCGTCAGGGCACCTTGTGGTTGTTGCCCGATTTTGTGCATTTGCCCAAGCAGGGTATCGCGGTGTTTCCCGTTTCCATACGCCGTTACCTGACCAGTGGCAGCACGCCCTCGGAAATGCTGCAAGGCACGTGGCTGTTGGCAGGCACCACTGACACCACGGATGACGGCAGACCAGAGCCTGTCAACCGAGAACCACGTCAGCTGGTTTTTGGGCAAGGGCAGACCCTGAAAGACACTAAAGGTCAAGGCCAAGGCCAAGGAAAAACATCGCTGATGGAATTTGTGGCAGTCGACAAGCGGGTGCTGCGCTGTCAGTTGGGGGCCGACAAGAGCCTGCGACACTGCACCTTGCTATCGCCTTTGGGTCAGGCCTTGGCCATGTTTGAAGACGTGGGCATGGACCGTTTGCGTGGACGCTGGCTGGCCAGCGGGCAGCCGGTCAGTCTGATGCGAGTGGAATAACTTAAGGAAGCTCTGATTGAATCGTGACACGGCATCTTGTGGCGTAAAATCGTCCATTTCTGTGTTGCAAACCTTCGCAATAGCCTGGCTATTACG
>WGBZ01000150.1 GCA_015494035.1 Lysobacterales bacterium
CCAGCGTGCTGCACGGCCACACGCGCGAAACCGGCGCACGCCACTGGCAGGAGATTGGCGGCCAGTCGGTGCTGGTGCTGGACACGCCTGGCAGCGATGAAAGCGATCAGCCCGCAGGCCCACACACACCGGCACACACGGACTTTACCAGCGGTGGCAGCCAGCGGGAAAAACTGGCCCTGCAGGAAGCCCGGCTGGCTGATGTGGTGCTGTTTGTGCTGGATGGCGACCTGACGGCCAGCCAGCAACGTACTCTGCAACAGGTGGCCCGGCCCGGCAAACCAGTGATTGTGGTGCTCAACAAGGCCGATTTGTACACCGAAGCCGAACGCCAGGCGCTGCTGGGGTCCATTCGCCGCAAAAGCGCCGGCCTGATCCATCCGCGTTTTGTGTTGAGCGCGGCTGCCGACCCGCGCCCGTGCACCGTTATGGTGGAAGACGAGGCGGGTCACTGGCAGGAAAAACAGGAAAAACCAGCGCCTGAGGTGACCGCCGTGCGCGAAGCCATCTGGGAGTTGCTGGCCACCGACGGCCGCGCCCTCAGTGCGCTCAATGCCAGCCTGTTTGCTGGCGAGGTTTCCGATCGCATTGCCGCAGGCATCACCCACCTGCGTGCCGGCGCGGCTGAAAAAGTCATCACCACCCACGCCCTGGCCAAGGCCATCGCCGTGGCCTTCAATCCGGTGCCAGTGGCCGACCTGTTGCTGGCCGGTGGCATTGACGTGGGCATGATTCACAAATTGTCGCGCGTCTACGGCCTGTCACTGACACGCCAGGACGCGGCCCGTCTGGGGTTGACCATCAGCGCCCAGTTGGCGGCCCTGATGGGGGCTGTGTGGGGCATCAACCTGGCCAGTGCCGCCCTGAAAACCGTGAGCGCCGGCTTGTCTGTTACCCTCACTGGCGCGGCCCAGGGTTCTCTGGCTTATTATGCCAGCGTCCTCATCGGCCAGATCGCCGAAGGTTATTTTCGGTGCGGCCAGTCCTGGGGGCCTGACGGGCCAAAAACCGTTGCCCGGGAAGTGCTCAATAACCTCGATCGACAATCCGTGCTCAACCAGGCCCGCGAGCAGATTCTGCACCACTTGCGCAAAAAAACGCCCTGAAACACCTCCGGTTTCCGACCCATTCACCACCACAACAAACGGCCCACAGCGGCCGTTTTTGCCTTGATTTGCCCATTTTTCGCCGGAATCGGGCACCAAAACAGCAAAAAAGTGGGACACAGGCCCGGATTGTGCTATATCCAATCATACGCTTTTGTATGAAAGCGTCATCCAATTGGCGGCCACAAACCGCGATGAACGCATTCTGTTCACTCAACCCATTAAAACCCTTTATCACCCATTAAACGAGGAAGAAATCATGAAAACCATCAAGCACACCACCAAGCGCACCCTGTCCGTTTTTGCCACTGCCTGTGTCTTTGGCCTGTTTGCCGCCGGCACGGCCGTGGCGCAACCGGCCCTGAGCGACAGCGAAGCCTGTCAACTGGCCGTGGGCGGCGGTGGCACCGGCAATAAAGTCGGCGGCAATGGCTCCGGCAATAAGGTCGGCAGCACCGGCTCTGGCAACAAAGTTGGTGGTACCGGTACAGGTAACAAGGTCGGAGGAACCGGCACAGGCGCGCCTGACACAGCCTGTCAGCCGGACTGGACCAAGGGCTTGTGGAACCTGTTTGGCTAGGATTTTATAGCCTGTATCCAGTAAAGCCTGCGCCCCTTGCGAAAAAAATGTCACAAAGGCTTGCCGCAAGGGGCGTTTTTTGGTATCACTGATACCGAATCGGATGAAATCTCACTCACTATTACCTCAACACGAGCCACGCCCATGAGCCAACACACTGCCCCTCAAAACACAGACCTTTCCCGCCAACACAAAGCCATGCTGAAAATGCTGGGCAAGGCCTTTGCCCGCATCAGCCACCTGTTTGGCTACAGCGCCCACGCGGTCGCAGCCGCCTTCAAGGAAGGCTACCTGGAATATCTGCTGGACAAATCCCCGCGCGCCAAGGTGGTGGAACTGGCCATCCGCAGCGGCCTGGATCGCCGCCAGGTGAGTGAATACCTGAAAAACCGCAGCGTGGCCAGCTGGCACAAGCCGACGCGCTTTGACCTGATTCTGTCACACCTGAAATGGATCAGCGAAAACCACGCCCCAAACGGGCGCATTCCCATCAGCGGCAGCGAGCACAGCCTGGAGGCGGCCTGCAAGCAGTTTGCCACCGGCTGCTACACCCTGCCTGCTGTATTGAATGAACTCCTGCGTCGAGGCTATGTAGAAGCAGATGGCGACTTTATAAAGCTATTAAACTGGGTAGCTCTTTCTGAAAATGAGGAAAGCGAGTTTCTGAAAGCTGCTATTTGGTCGGTGGAAACCCTGACCAAAACCCTTGACAAAAACAAACACACCACCAATCTTACCCAGCGCAATTTCCACCGATTTCTTTATTCCAGCCAGATTCCCGAATACCGGGTGGAACAACTGCACGGCGAGGTCATGCAACGCTTGAGCGGTTATTACGAGGAATTGACGCAGCTGCTGGAAAAAGCTGAAAGTGACGTGCGCCCCGGCACCTTTCCCCTGTATGGCATTGCGTTCTACGAATTTGGCCGCGATACCTTGTCAGGTGGCCTGGGTACCCCCGCGCAGCAACAAAGCCCGGGGCTTGACGGGGACTAAGGGGCTCCCGTTTCCGGCTTGCTTTTCCATGCATTTACTACCGGCAAAAAAAAACCGCCATTCGCTGACGCGCTGGCGGTTAATCACGACCCGATAGGGTCATCCTGTTTTTCCCCGAACTGGTGCGTCCTGTGCACCTGATTGCCGAATCCGTGCGGCAATCACTCCTTGAGGCTTTTTCACTGCTGGCGTGTGCCAAAGTGAAAGGTCATCCCTGGCCACTTCCTGTGGCGGCTGTTTCCAGCTCCCTGGCCTCAACTCCATTGACAGCCATTGTGCCTGAACCAGCAAAAATGAACAGGCGCCGCTTTCTGGCAATGCCCTGCGAATGTGGCCCGCCAGGGTGTAGGAAATTTCCTACACCGCCACGCCGTAAAGGAAGCTCTGATCGAATCGTGACACGGCATCTTGTGGCGTAAAATCGTCCATTTCTGTGTTGCAAACCTTCGCAATAGCCTGGCTATTACGTGCGGTTTGCGCC
>WGBZ01000151.1 GCA_015494035.1 Lysobacterales bacterium
GATCAGGGCTTCGCGAGCCACGTTGCTGGTTTTGGCGTTCTGAATCACATTGCCCAGACTGACCTGATCGCAATGCTGGTCCAGCACCGGATTGCGATCCTTGAGGCTTTTCAGCGCGTACCTGGCCAGGTCATAGGATTTCAGGTCCAGGTAGGGGCCGGGAGATTTCATAAAAGGCGTGCGCACGCCATCGAGGAATACGACGGATGAGTCTTTCAGCAGCATGGTTTTTCTTCGCGGAATGGAATGCGGCTATTTTCACCATACGCAGCCGTATTGTCAAGCTGAGGCCGCCGTCATCAGGTGGCTGCCGCCAGTGTCAGTAGTCCGGAGGGAGTTTATCAACGGGCGTTTTGTCGCCTTCCCGTGTGCGCTCAGGCCAACAGCTCGGTCATGCGCTGAAGAAAGATCTGGCTGTCGAACTGTTCGGCGCGGTGCTGGCAGGCCGGACGCATGCTGCGCAGTTTGTCCGGGCCGTGTTGTTGGAGGGTCTCGACCAGGCTGTCCCCAAGCCGGGATTCATCCACGTAAAAACCGGTTTCTCCATCAATAACGGTTTCCCGCAGGCCGCCGTGATCGCTGCAGAACACGGGTTTGCCAGCGGCCATGGATTCCACCGGAGACATGCCAAAGTCTTCATCCCGGGGCAGGTAGATGGTGGCCAGACATTCGCCCAGCAATTGCCGGTAGCGGTCTTCATCCAGCCAGTTGGTGAAGCGGATATTGGGGGCGCCGGCTGCCAGTTTTTTCAGTTTTTCCAGCTCGCTACCGCCTGAGGCCACCAGTAGTTTTTTCTCCGGCAGCCGCTTGAAGGCGCGAATGATGACGTCGATGCGTTTCAGTGGATCCAGGCGCGCGGTGGACAGGTAGTAATCCCCCTGATTGGCCGTATTGCTGGATGCGTGGGCAAAATGCCGGGTTTCGCAGGGTGGGTAGACCACCACCGAATCCCGCTGCAGATGCTGGCGAATTCGCTGCTGGATATTGCGCGAGTTGGCGATGATCAGGTCCATGCGTTCCACGGCTTTTTCATACTGTGGGCGAAACCACTGGTTCAGCGCTCGCAGCGCCAGGGCCGAGGCAGGATTGAGTTGACTGAGGTAATGCGCTTTCTTGTCATACACAAAGCGGGGCGGCGTGTGGCAATAGAAGACGTTACGACCGCAGCGGTGATTGTCAATGCCCAATGGCGCGGCGACGCCGCTGTAAAGAACGGTGTGATAATCTCCCAGGGCCCGGGTTCGGTGGCGAAAGGCGCGGGCCAACTGAAAGGTTTTCAATCCCGGCAACGCGCTGTGGGCTTTCAGGTCAAAGATGCGACCGGGCAGCTCGTGCAGGGGAAAGCTGTCGGCATGCGTGCTGCCGGTGAAAATGTCCCCGGGCAGGGTTTTGGCCAGTAACTTGACCAGCCGTTCGCCGCCACCACGAATGACAAACTGGTCATGTGCGATGGCCAACTGCCGATGACGGCCGGTGCCAGGCGCTTTCGGCAAAAAATGAGAACGGGGTGCCTTTCGGCCGGGCTGTTTTAGCATATAATCTCTTCAGGTTGACCTGCCACCGCGAGCCGTGTCGTCTGTGCTGGCAGGGGAAAACCCTGGAACTGACTCCGGATGCGCCATGGCGTGGCATCGGTCGCTTTATCATTGCACATGGATTCCTGAATGCCGAAGCTGCACACTGAACAGACTGCCATAGTGATACCGGCTTTCAATGAAGCAGAAAGCATCGGCGCGGTGATTGATTCCTTTCGACCCGCTACGCGCCGCCACGTGGTGGTGGTGGATGATTATAGCACCGATGATACGGCTCAGATTGCCGAGCAAAAAGGCTGTGTGGTGTTGCGATTGCCATTGCAGCTGGGTGCCTGGGGTGCCATTCAGGCCGGCATTCGTTATGCTCTCAAAAGCGGTTATCAGCAGGTGGTGACCATGGACGCGGACGGGCAGCACCAGACCAGCCAGCTGGCACGGTTGCTGAACTTTGCGAAAAAACACCGCGCCAGTGTGGTGATAGGCACTTGCCCCGGGCGACTGAGTGTGGGGAAAAAACTGGCCTGGGCCTATTTCCGGCTGTTAACCGGCCTGACCATGGAAGACCTCACCAGCGGTTTTCGTTTCTACGACCGCAGTGCCATGCGGGTCCTGGCCGCTCCGGTGGCCAGCCTGCTGGATTTTCAGGACGTGGGCGTGTTGTTACTGCTCAAACGGGCCGGGCTTGAAATTATCGAGGTGCCGGTGGACATGGTGCAGCGCTGCAATGGCAAGTCCAAAGTGTTTTATTCCTGGTGGATGGTGGCCCGTTACATGATGCAAACCACGGCCCTGTGCGTGGCCAAAGTGGGGCAGGGCGCCCACCGCGCAGACAGCCGCCCCGGCGAGACCGGATAAGACTCACATGGCATTTCTTTTAAACTAAGGAAGCTCTGATCGAATCATGAACTCGCTTTTCACGCCTGAAATGTCCGATAACTGCGTTGAAATTCTTGCCAATAGCCTGCTATTTGCTGCGAACTTCGCCTTGTTCTCGAACATTTCCGGCATAACCTGCTTCGTCCAGATTCAATCAGAGCTTCCCTAACCAATACCTGGCTCAACATCGTGATTATTACCAGCACCATTACCACCATGACCATCGGCGTTGTTCTGGCGCTGACCATCCTTTATACCGTGCGTCGCGATCAACTGCATGGCCCCTTTGCACTTTGGTGGCTGGTGGTGGCTGGCCTGGCCATTGTTCTGCCCTTGTTTCCGCGTCTGCTTGATGAGCTGGCGCGCAGCCTGGGTATTGTGTACCCGCCAACGCTGTTTCTGCTGCTGGCCATCAGCCTGATTCTGGTCAAAATGCTGTCCATGGATTTGCAACGCACGCGGCAGGAAAAGAAAATCCGTCGTCTGACCCAGCGCCTGGCCATTCTGGAACACGAACTGAAACAACTGACGCCAAGCCAGCAGACCCGGGAATCGACTGCCGTTGGAGAAATGACGGAAAAAGACGTGACAGAAAAAGACGCAAACCCGGCCACGCAAGAGACCCCCAGGGAGGACACCCAGCGGCTGGGCAAGGCCGGGTGAAAATTCTCCACCTGGGCAAGTATTACCCGCCAGCTCCTGGTGGTATGGAGCGTTTTTTGCAGGACCTGGCCGAAGAACAGTGTCGGCAAGGGCATCAGGTGCAGGTCTTGTGTCATCAACACCGGCCAACGGGTGCCGACGCCCGGGTTGAAACGGCTCAGACAGTGGCTCAGGCAACCGTTGCGGAGAATCATTGCCCGGTGGTTTATCGCCAGCCCGCCTGGGGGCCTATTTTGCACACACCACTGATGCGTGCCGCCCGCCGCCGTCTGCGCGCGGTGTTGGACCAATTTCAACCGGATGTGATTCACCTGCACTGGCCCAATCCGGTGGCTTTGTGGTGGTTGCCCATACTCAAAAGTCAGTCGGCACCGGTGGTGGTGCAATGGCATTCTGACACTGTGACCGAAAACGTTTCTGCGCTGGTTAAAACCGCGCATGTTTTTCTGCGGCCATTGGAGCGGGCCTTGTTGCGGCAGACCAAAATGGCGGTGTGCAGCTCTGATGCGTATGCCGCGCATTCGCCCATCCTGCAAAAGGCCGCTCCCGCCCAGGCCACCATCCCGCTGGGGATGGCTTTTACCGGCCGCCTGGCAGAAGGCAGTGATGGCGAGTGCGGTCACTGGGCAGAGCGGCAATGGCAGGGGCAAGGGATCCGCTTGCTGAGCCTGGGGCGTTTGAGTTTCTACAAGAACCTGCCAGCGTTACTGCAAGCGGTGGCTTTGTCACGGCAGGACGGTGGCCCGGCGGTGCAGGCAGTGATCGCCGGAGATGGCCCCATGGCTGACCGATGGCAGGCACTCAGCCACACCCTGGGTGTGCAGGATTCGGTGGTTTTTACCGGTAAAGTGTCACAGGCACAGGCCAATGCCCTGTTTGCCAGCTGCGATGCCTTTGCTTTGCTCTCCAATGACCGCGCCGAGTCGTTCGGCTTGGTGCTGTTGGAGGCCTTGTGGCACGGCAAGCCGTTGGTGGTGGCAAACACGCTCGGCTCCGGCATGCGGTCTGTTCTGGATGCCGTCAACAAGATCACCCCCGCCGGTTTTTTATGTGAACCTGAATCCGCGGCTGATGTGCTGATGAAAACCCGACAGGCGGCACAACTGGGCCATCGCCCTGATTTTTCTGCCCAGATACGGCAGGCCGTGGAATCTGCTTTCGCCATGCCATCGGTATGTCAACAATGGACCCGGCTCTATCAATCGGTGCTAAACGCTTGAATCTCTGAGCTTCCTTAGGCGGTTTCATGCCCCTTGGCATCTTGTCGTTACTCTGTGGTCTTGCTGTTTTTTTATTGACGTGCAGGCACGCACCTGTGCCTGTGGTCACCAAAAGGGCGTTCGGGTCACCAACAGCAGTCACCTGCCTGAAAACTGTGAACGCCATTACGTTTCCTGATATTGCCTGCCTGTTTAATCCGCATCCCACGCCCGATTAATGGTTTTTTAACTTGGTGGGCGTATGATGCGGGCATTACCCCCTGTTGCTGTAAAAATAATTACAATAATTGAGTCTTAATCCGGGAGGCCTCATGGACGCATCATCAATCAGACAGGCAGACAGCAAAACATTAAATCCAGACACCCCAGACAGGCACGCCCGTGTGGCCAGGCACCACCGATTACGGCCAAGGTTTTTTTCTGACTCCTTTGCAGGGCTGGTCCGTGCAGGGCGACCACTGTGCCAGTGGCTGTTTCTGTGGCTGGTGTTGATCCTGGGGGCAATCCCCATGGCACAGGCCAAGGCTGAAAGCCACGAAAATGTGGTGGCGCCAATGCCGAGGTACCCAGACACGCCCTATACGCCGGAAACGCCTTTGGGCCCTCCGGCGGACCTCATCTTCAGAAATGGTTTCGAACCCCTTGGCGTTATCACCGAAGCGGTGCCCCAGCAGCCGTTTCTGGGCAATCAGACTCACAAGGTTCTGGTGGCCAATGACCTGGGCATGCACTGCGCGGATATCGATTATCAAGTGTTCAGCATTTTGCCCCCTTTTAATGTGCTGCATGCGCAGGTGATTCAGCGCGGGGACAACCCGCAATTGATCACAGCGTCCGGTGAGCCTGGTCTGTCTGTGGTTTATTCGGCTTCGGCCAACCCGGACGATCCGGTGCTGTCCAATGCCAACCCGTTTTTGCCAGCATCGCTAAATCCACCCGTTGATGCACTGGTTGGTACGCCCCGAGCGGGCCTTTCCATTAACTCGACCTCTCAGAACGACCACGCGGCACTGGTGCTGAAAGGCAATTTCTGGGACAGCAACCCGCAAACTGGCGACCCGTTTGGTTTTGATGGCTACGACAACATTTTCTTTGGTCTGTTAACCGCCGCCAGCGTCATGGCCGATGTTGGCCTGCCCGTACCTGATTCCATTTTGCTGCCCGGTTGCCTGAGCAATCCCGCCAGTTGCCTGTTTGAACAGCAACACATGCCGGGAGAAAGCAATCCCTATGTGATTAATCAGCCCAAGCCGTTTACCCGCTTTGAAAAGGACGTGAATTTCTTTAGTTCGGTGTTGCCTGCTCCATTGGGACGGGTCATTACCAATGCCAACTGGTGGGCCGCTGAAGGCATTCCCATGTTGCCGGTGGATGATGCTGGTCGCGTTAATCCGTATCCCTTGCAGAGGGTGCAGGCGGTGCTCAATGGCACGGTGGTTGCCAGCACCGACGTGGTGCTGCCCATAGCGGCCGAAGCGGACTGCCAGAACTGTCATGCCGAGGCCATTGATTGCGCAGACACAGGCCTGTCACCGCTGATCCAGTCGGATTCCTGCACCGAAGCGGCCATATCTCCCACGGCCTTCAGCAATACCCAGTTTGCCGTGATCAATCTGGAAGATGCGCCGGGCCTGACCTTTGACCAGAAACTGTTCAATGCCGCCAAAATCAATATCCTGCGCTTGCATGACGTAAAACACGGCCAGGATTACCCGGCAGGTTGGGGCAGTTGCGATGCCGCCGGTGACCCACAGAACGTGTCCGGCTGGAATGGCAATTGCCTGGTCAATCGTACGCCACTGCAGTGTTCCCAGTGTCACTATTCGCCAGCCCTTGATCTGGCCCAGCTGGGGCCAAAAGATGATCCGGCGCATCAGGTCTTTCAACAGTCCGTGGGTTTGAGCATGTCTTCGGTGATGCACAAATTCCATGGCCAGTTTGACAGCCTGTTTCCGCTGATGCCTGCCCCGGACAACCCGATTCGGGACTTGCCGGCTACCAGCAATGGTTTTCCAGGTGCCGACCCGGGCCAGACCGTGACCGAATTTGTGTTGGAAGAAACCTGTTTTCAATGTCATCCGGGCAAGCGTACCCGCTGCCTGCGCGGGGCCATGGCCAATGGTGGCGTGGTGTGTCAGGACTGTCATGGTGAAATGTCCGATGTTGGCCATGACTTTACTTCTGGCGGCAGCCGCGTGCCCTGGGCCAGTGAGCCGGCCTGTCAGTCATGTCATACTGGCGATGCGGTCAACCCCAATCACCCGGCCGGGGCCATTGTGGCTGATGATGGATTACGCTTGTTGCAGGCTTACGTGGATGACCCCAACAATCCCATCCGTGTGCCCACATCCCGCTTCGCCGAGAACGAGCAGCTGTACCGGCTCAGCGGAACAGAAACCTCCACGCAAGGCAATCAGGGGCACCAGGGCATCATGTGTGAAGGCTGTCATGGCAGCACGCATGCCATCTGGCCCAACGCCAACCCCGATGCCAACGACAATGTGGCTGCCATTCAGTTGCAGGGTCATGCCGGCACCATCACCGAATGCGGCACCTGTCACACCGGAGGCCTGGGCCTGAGCCAGGAAGGGCCACACGGGTTACACGAAATTTCGCCGATGAGCCAGAACAATGGCCAGTTGGATCCCAACGCCACCATCACCTTCTGGAACAAGGAGCATGAAGACGCCGCTGGCCCGGAATGCAAAACCTGTCACGGTACCGATGGCTTGGGCACTGTCCTGTCACGCACCTTTGCCGATCGCACCCTGGAATGCGATGACGTAGGCCGCAATGGTTGTCAGCGCGTCACTGTTAACGGCCACCAACGCAAGCGCATATTTGTTCCCAAAGGCACACAGGTACCGTGTGATTTATGTCATGAAAACAAAATAAATGGAGACTGACTGCGGGCCCTGTGCCGTTTCCCCAAAAGGAAAAGCGCTCACGTGAGCGCTTTTCCTTTTGGTAAGGATAAACCCGGCCCTGGCTAAACCCGGTTATCGGGTTGCTTCTGGCCGCAGTGAGGTGGAAACCAGCACGGTTTCCAGCCAGTCATCACCAGGTTCCTTATGGCGTGAACGCACGTTCAGGCACTGGCGCCGGGGGTCGTGCCAGGACTCGGTGATGCGTTCTGGCGAGTCGTGCTCCTTGGTGACTTTGATAAGTCCCTTTTCGGTGCCCACCACGGTAAAGTGATAATCCTTGACTTTCCCCTTGTCCAGCACCCGGTAGTGCATGTCTTGCTGGCCATCACACAAGTCCTTGGCCAGTGTCAGCACTACCAGATTCGGGGTGATAAACGGTGGTTTGATGGGCAGCTGCCAGGATCTGCCACCAGATTTTCCATGGGCAATTCCGGTCTTGGGGTCGTACTGGAACTGGCTGGTTTTTTTCTTGAAGGCGACCTTTTGCGAAAACCGGTAGGAAAGAGGCAGCCAGAGATCATCCGGCGGTTGATAGCGCCAGTCAAATAACGTGCTTTCAGTGCGTTTGAAACCCAGCAGCGAAGCCAGCCCATGGGTGCCGCGCACCACGCTGTCCAGTCGCCAGTGATTTTGGTCCCGAACCAGACGCACCACGGATTCACCCATCTCATCGCCGTCTTCAGATACCCGATAGCGGGCTTCAAACGCTTTGGGCGTGCGTTGGGTTTCACGATCCAGCTTTGCGCTGTCCGATGCGTTTTCTGGGGCCACAGGGGCGGGCGGATCAATGGGGTTTTCAGCGGCAAGGCCCAGGCCAAACCAGGCCAGTAACAGACCGGCAGTGAGGTGCCGGATCAGTCCACGGGCTGCCGGAATGATGGAAAAGTGTTTTGTTTTCAAGGCACTACCAGGGGTTCTTTGAGGGGAGTGCCATTATACATGACCTGCCTGTCTGCCAGCTGAATGGCGCCTTGGCGTAGCCACTTGACTGTTTGAGCCAGCAGCCGGTGCTCTTGCGGCAACAGCCGTTTCGCCAGTGATTCGGGTGTGTCTCCGGGCAAAACCGGCAAACGGGTCTGGCTGATCACCGGGCCACCATCCAGCTCGGCGGTAACAAAATGCACCGAAGCGCCGTGCACTTTCCGGCCGTCTTCCAAGGCGCGGCGGTGGGTGTGTAAACCCGGGTACAGTGGCAGCAGGGAGGGGTGAATGTTGATCATTTTCCCCAACCAGGGGTTGACATTGTCTTCTGCCAAAATGCGCATAAAACCGGCCAGCACGATCAGGTCCGGTTGCAGGCGCTGAAGCTGGTCGCGTAGCTGCGACTCGCCCTCGCTGCGATTTGCCCAGTCCATGGCGATGGCTTCAATGCCCCCCTCCTGGGCCAGGGTCAGGGCGCGTGCCTGTGGCTTGTCGCTGAGCACCGCGGTGATGCGGTAGTTGTCCTGTGATTGCCGTTCCAGCAGGGCCTGCAAGTTGCTGCCACGGCCCGAGGCCAGCACCACCACGCGATAATCCATGGCGGAATTGGTGCTGGAATCCGTGTCAGAAGCGGTGCTTGACGAGTCAGGCTCAGTCACGGATGAATTCAACCTGTCCGGCTCCAGTGGTGACCTCGCCAATGACCCAGCTTTCCTGCTGAGTGTCCCGCAGGTGTGCTTGTACAACCTGTGCCTGGTCGGCTGGCACCACCAGCACCATACCGATACCATTGTTGAACGTGCGCAGCATTTCCTCATCACAGATGCCGCCGGCGTGCTGTAGCCAATCAAAAACGGCCGGTCGGGGCCAGCTGCGGGTGTTGATGCGGATGCCACAGCCTTCCGGCAGCACGCGCGTGATGTTTTCACTCAGCCCGCCGCCGGTAATGTGTGCCATGCCGTGGACGGATTGTGGCAGCGCATGGAGTAAGGCCAACAAGGGTTTGACGTAAATGCGCGTGGGTGCCAGTAAGGCCTGTCCAAGGGTCAGTTGCTCCTCCTCATGGCCAGGAATGGGGCCATCGATATCCGCCCCCGTGCTGTCCAGCACCTTGCGAATCAGGGAATAGCCGTTTGAGTGTGGACCGGAGGAGGCCAGTCCGATCAACACATCGCCCGGGCGTATGGCCGTCCCGTCAATGATGCGGGTCTTGTTCACCACGCCCACCACAAAGCCAGCCAGGTCGTAGTCATCGCCGGTGTACATGCCGGGCATTTCGGCGGTTTCGCCACCAATCAGCGCGCAGCCACTTTGCCGACAGCCCTCGGCAATGCCGGCCACCACAGTGGCGGCCTGGTCAACATCCAGCTGGCCGCAGGCATAGTAGTCCAGAAAAAACAAGGGTTCGGCGCCCAATACCAGGATGTCATTGACGCACATGGCCACCAGGTCGATGCCGATGGTGCTGTGGTCGTTCATGGCGTGGGCACCAAACTGAAGCTGGCCCACGCCATCGGTGCCTGAAACCAGTACGGGATTCGCAC
>WGBZ01000152.1 GCA_015494035.1 Lysobacterales bacterium
CTGGCCTGCCGGTTTAGTTCGCTCCCGCCGGTGTCCGGAGAATGGGTAGTGGGCAGCAGGGAGACCTGATTCTCGCCGGTGGCCACATCGATTGCCAGTGCCGCAGGCTCGCCGTCGTCGGTCTCGTCATTCACCGCCTGCAGGGTTGAAATGTCTGCGCTTGCCGGTGCGCTGTTATTGCCCATGGCCGGTACGGATTCGCCGTTATTTTCGGTGCTATCTTCGGGGTCATCCTTGCCCATGGCGGCCATCAGTCCACTGAACAGGGGTGAGGGCGATGCCTCGTCGGTTTCAGCGCTAGTGCTTGACTCGTTTATTGCGTTTTCATTTGTTGGCACGGCAGCGTCGTTGCCGGTCACCGGCGGGTTGTCACCGGCCAGCATCAGTGCCGGTTGGGTGGAGCGCTGGCCGCTGCCATCAAAAGGCAGGGGCAGGTAGCCAGTGTAATAGCCTGCCGCTGCGGCGCCAACCACCACAAACAGTGTCGCGGCCACCAGCCAGCCCTTGCCGCGTTTTTTTGGCCGGGCGACCAGTTGGGTGTGGCTGCCGGTCAAAGCCGCCAGTGCCGGTGCGGTGGGGATTTCGCCAGTGGGCGTGGTGATGCGGTTTCTGGCGGTTTTGGCCGCCGCAGGCGCTTCACGCCGCTGGGCCTCAATGGTTTTCAGGTTCAGCTGACTTTTGGCTGGGCCAAGGTCCTGAATGATTTCCGCGCAGTGCTGGTAACGGTCGTGCACGGATTTGGCGATCATTTTTTGCAGAATCTGGCTGGTCTTTTTATCCACCTGTTTGTTGATCTGCCGTATGTCCGGGATTTCCGCCTGCACCACTTCCAGCATCAGGCCCAGCGGGCTGTCGTTATTAAAGGGCATGCCACCGGCCAGCATTTCGTAAAACACGATACCCAAAGAGAAAATATCGGCGCGCGCGTCCACTTCCTGACCTATGCACACTTCCGGTGACAGGTAGCCCGGCGTACCCACAAACTCCCCGGTACTGGTGAGCTTGTCGCCCAGTTCGCGGGTGCGGGCAATGCCAAAATCGGCGATCTTGACCTGGCCTTCGGTGGAGATCATGATGTTGCCCGGTTTGATGTCGCGGTGGATCACGCCGGCATTGTGCGCCGCGCCCAGCCCCTTGCAGGACTGGCGCAGGATTTCACGCGCATGTTCCACGGACAACACTTTGTCGTCCTTGAGCAGACCGCTCAGTGACTGGCCTTCGATGTATTCCATGGCAAAGTAGGGCCTGCCTTCTTCTTCACCAATGAAATAGATCTGGATGATGTGTGGAGAATTGAGAGCCGCCATGCTTTTGGCTTCGCGAACAAAACGCTCGCGCACGGCCTCGTCAGACAGCAGGTGCTCCCCCAACACCTTGATCGCCACGTGGCGATTCAATGACGGCTCCCATGCCTTGTAGACCACGCCCATGCCGCCGCGGCCCAGTTCGCATTGCACTTCGTAGTGACCGAATTTCTTGTTCATCTGGTTTTCCCCCGTTAATAAACCACTCATCTGACAACCCAGTATAGCGTCTTCAGTCGCCGAAGCGCCGGGTGGTTGCTGTTGGTATGGGCCTACTCTAAAGGCAGACGGGTGAATCCTGCCTTAACGGTCGGAAAACGCTTTTGTGAACCTGGTCACGTTTACCCCGGTCCAGCGCAGAAACCCGGGTTTATTTTTTGAAGCAATGCCAGTGGTGACGGTGCTTGACGCAATGACGGTGCCGCGCCGGTTTGGTGCGTACGATCACATAGGTGCGGTTTTTGGGGTGGTCGTCCACAATCACCACTTTTTTAGGCGGGTGGGCCGAGCAGGAAGAAAAACTCAGAACCAGAAAGGCGATACCGGCAAATTTCCACAGTGTTTGCATGTCATTTCTCCGTTGGTTGATGAAATCTCCCGTGCATTGACGGGCTGTGTGCGGTTAACGCCTCTGGCGCGGATTTGGTTGACAGCGGGGGTGTATAATCACAAATTTCGAACCACAAGGACTCATCATGCTTGATTACGTGCTGGC
>WGBZ01000153.1 GCA_015494035.1 Lysobacterales bacterium
GTCAAAGACATTGTCCACAAACAGCAGGGTCTGCCAGTTGCCGGCATCCAGCACGATGCTGATGTCGGTGAGGGCGTAGCCTTTCAGCCAGCGGGCGTCCGGGTCGCTTTCCACTTTGGTCAGCACCGGATCGGTCCAGCTGGTAAGCCAGTTGTAGTTGATGTCAAATTTATCAAAATGCTGGGTGTAGTCGAACATCACCGTGGCCTGCAGTTTGGGCACGCCAGGCACCTGATCGCCATCCTGTCCGTTGAGGGCCGGTGAGTCCTTGCTCAGGCGTGAATTCTGCCAGGCCAAAGAACCGCTGGCCTTAAAATCCTCAAAAGGCAACCAGCTGCTTTCCAGCTCGAAACCGTCCACCTTGGCTTCATCGGCGTTTTTGATAATGGGAATGGCGCCTTCGGTGGTGATGCCTTGCACCTGAATATTGTCCCAGTTGATGTGGTAAACGGCCGCGTTAAGTGTCACGGCGCCATCCATAAACGTGGAGTGGGTGCCGATCTCGTAGTTGACGGTGGTATCCGGACCGTAGAACAGCTCATCGGGCTGAATGACCACCTGGCCACCGGCGGGCACGGCATTGGCGCCACCTTTACGGAAGCCTTCGGAGCGGGTGAAGTACACCATCACGTCCGGGTTGACGTAATAGCTGGCGTTGAATTTGAAAAAGGTGTCGTCAACCTTGGTTTTACCGTTGGACTCTCCAAAGTTCACGTTATAGTCGTTGAAAACCAGCGCGTCATAGAGCGGGAAAGCGATGCGGGTGCGGTTTTGCTGTTCCTGCTCAAAATAGCGGAAGCCGACAGTGGTCTGGAAGTCATCGGTCCAGTTCCAGCCCAGTTCGCCGTACACGGCCTTTTCCGTGTCCTTGATGTTGTCGATCTGGTAATACTCCAGGTCATCGGGAACCGGGTCAATGCCGGCAAAATCATCAAAGCCCGGCGTGAATTCCTTGGAGCTGCTGTCAGACTCAATGCGATTGTAGTAAAGGCCAGTGATCCAGTTCAGCTTTTCCGTGCCCTTGCTGACCAGGCGCAGTTCGTGGGTGGTGCTGGAAAAGTCCACGTCTTCGCGCGTAAAGGCGCGGAACTGGGGGTAATCCTCGTAGCCGAATTCAAAGTCATACAGCAGGTCGGTTTGGTCGCGCTGGCCGTGTTCGGTATAGCTGGCGCGGCTGGTGACAAAACGCAGGTCGGCAAAGTTGAGGTCCACATCCAGCTGGGCGCTGGACACCTTGGTATTGCGGTCATTGGGTTCCACATAACGCAGGGCCGAGTCATAAGGGCCGGTGACAAAATTGCCCGGCGTGTAAAAATGGCTGACGGTGCCTGGAGGCGGTTGAAAGCCGGGATTCACGCCCTGGCGACCGCCCACTAACTGATCCTGCACATGGTGAAAGGCATACAGTTGAACGGTGTCGCTGATATCAAACAGGGCAGAAATGCGGAATGTTTTGGCCAGCTCGTTATTGACGTCCTGTTTGGGCGAAAACTGGGTCAGGTTCTGCTCATTGAGGGCCAGCGGGTAATCCACAAAGCCTTTTTCGTCCAGGTACTGACCGGCAAAACGGACAGCCAGTTTTTCAGCCACTGGCAGGTTGCTCACCAGTGTGGTCTGGTTGCTGAGTCCGGAGCTTTCCTTGATTTCGTAAAAACGTGTGTCAATAGAGGTGGAAAACTCACCCAGGCGGGGCTTGTTGGTAATGTAGCGAATGGTGCCGCCCAGAGAGCCGGCCCCGTACAGTGTGCCTTGCGGCCCCCGTAGCACTTCAATCCGTTCCAGGTCAAAGATTTTTAGGTCCACGTCCACCGGTGTTTCATCCAGGTAGATGGCCACGGTGCCGCCGGTGGAGCCGCCGTCATTGCTGTTGAGGGCATTGACAGTGAGGCCGCGAATATTCAATTGGCTGGCCGAGCGTGGGCCAGTGTCCACCATGTGCAAACCGGGCACCAGACGGACTACGTCGGTGAGATCCTGGATACCCAGGGTTTCCAGCTCATCGCCGGGCAGGGCGGAAATATTATAGGGGATGTCCTGCACGGTGGTGCTGCGGCGACTGGCCGTGACCATGACCGTGCCCAGATCCTGTTTCTCTTCCTTGGTTTCTTTTGCGTCCTTGCCGTCGGTGTTGTCCTGGGCTTGGAGCATGGGGGAAGCCAGTCCAAGGGCAGTCAGTATCGCCAAAGTAAGCGGCTTATTAAAAGCGCTGCTTGTCGTCGAAGGGGTGGATGGTGTTTTCGTTTTTTCATTGAGTTCTCCCGGCCAGGTTTGATGGCAGTAGTTATATTAGTAATTGCTAAGATTAGCGTGACCTACGCGGCTGTCAAGCAAAAAATCAGGCAAAAGCGGTTTATTTTCTGTTTTTTTTGGCGGCCAAGCCGAGAGCCTGACGCCATTGGCGGGGTTGAAAGCCGAAAAGCAGCGTCTGGCCGTGTTTGAGCACAGGCACTCCTTTGGCGCCCAGCCGTTGGAGCTGTTTGGCCGCTTTGGTCGAATGGCTGATGTTCAGCTCCACAAAAGGGACTTTCGCCTGTTGCAGCAACTGCCGTGCCTGATGGCAGTGCGGACAGCCGTTGGCGGTAAACAAGGTGGTGAGTTTTTTCTTGGGGGCAGGCGACATGGCCACGATTATGGCAGAAAACAGGGTGTGAATCCTTGGGTTTTCTGTTTCACACGTCGGACTGAAGATTCACTGTGGGAAACTCTGATCGAATCGTGAACTCGCTTCTCACACCTGAAATGTCCGATAACTGCGTTGAAGTCCTGCCCAATAGCCCGCTATTGGCTGCGAACTTCGCCTTGTTCTCGACCATTTCCGGCATAATCTGCTTCGTCCAGATTCAATCAGCGCTTCCCTTGTAGCACCAGTGCCATGGTTCATAAATCATGCCGTGTGGATTATCGCGGGGGTAGGACAGGGAAAAGCCATGCTCGCTGCCATGGGTGCTGAGCCAGGCAAAGGCCCGGGTGTGCTCAAAGGTTTCGTCCAGCGGCGCCGGGGCGCCGGGTTCATCCGGACAATGCAGGTCAAGGGCCATGCCGCTGTGGTGCTCGCTGGTGCCGGGGACCGCATTCACGCGCAGAATATCGGACAACTGCAGACCAGCACAGCGTTTGCGCTGGATAAGCCCGGCCTGGTAGGCGAATGATCGAAAGGCAGAGACCACCGACAAGGAGATACCATCGGCAGCAGCGGCTTGTTGCATGCGGTTCCAGGCTGCCAGGGCAAGAGGATGCAGGAAAAAGGGGCGGCCAAAACAGTCGCTGCCGCCATGTTGCAAACGGCAGCTTTCCGGCACCAGTGGCGCCTTGACCGTGGCCGGACCAATGCCCAGGTCAGCCCACAGATGGCACGCTTTTTTCTGACTTAAGGTGGCCTCGGGGATTTGTTTCTGAGTCTGATGCTGCATCGGGGGGGTGGCGTCAAGCAACTCAATGGCTTCGGCCAGGGCGTCACTGTGTGCCCACGGATCATGCCGCTGGACGCAGACAAATCCAGCAGGTGACCGGTGACTCTGCCGGCTCACGGTCGCCAGCAGGCAACCACTCATTTTTTCCTGCACGAGCCAGACCGGGTCAGACACCGAACCTGCTGGCACCAGTTGCAGGCGTTCGCTCACCCGGGTTGCAGGTGCCGTCCAAGGGCTGTGTGAGGCTGGCCGGTTTATTTTTTTGTGGTTCATTTCAGGTGCTGGATGTTGTCTTCCCAGTTTTCGCCATCGAAACAGGTTCGTGGCCACTGTTGCCAATCCGGTTTGTCCAGGCAGCGCGCATTGATACTGAAATGATCCGGGTGTGAACGTGGTCGATAAAACGACTTGATGCCACAGGTACTGCAAAACCAGTGACGGGCCTGGCCGGTGTGGAACCGGTACTCGCTCAGGTTGTAGTGCCCACAGATCAGTTCAAAATCCTTTTCGGGCACTAGCCAGTGCAGGTAAGCCAGCGGGGCACACATACTGCAATTGCAGTTAATCAGCTCAGGCTGTTGTGGCACCCGGCAACGAAACTTCACCGCCTGGCAATGACAACTGCCACTGATCCAGTGATCTGTCGAGCCTTCATCGCGATTGAATTGGCTGTTGTCTGTTGGCTGGCCGGCTTGGTTTGAATGGGATGGCATGGGCGTATCTTACCATTGCTGGCAGAAGCCAAGCGGGCAGGCTAAGGAAGTTCTGATCGAATCGTGAACTCGCTTCTCACGCCTGAAATGTCCGATAACTGTGTTGAAGCCCTGGCCAATAGCCCTGCTATTGGCTGCAAACTTCGCCTTGTTCTCGAATATTTCAGGCATAACCCGCTTCGTCCAGATTCGATCAGAGCTTCCTTAGGAAGCTCTGATCGAATCGTGACACGGCATCTTGTGGCGTAAAATTGCCCATTTCTGCGTTGCAAACCTTCACAATAGCTAGCTATTGCGTGCGATTTGCGCCTTGATCTGAACAATTTTTCACGACAATCTGTTCGCGCCAGATTCAATCAGAGCTTCC
>WGBZ01000154.1 GCA_015494035.1 Lysobacterales bacterium
CATGGCCTGGCTGATTGCCGGCGCCATTCTCACCAGTGGCCTGCTGGGCCTGTTCGCGCTGGGCTGGTCACGACAGAAACGGCAAGTGCCGGATGTGGAAAAAATCTTTCGCCAGCTGGAAAAACAATTCAGCCGCCTGGGACTGCCACGCGCGCCCCATGAAGGCCCGGCGACGTATTTGGAACGCGTTGCCCGACACTGGCCACAGACGGCGAACGATGCCCGCTGTTTCGCGCGTGAATACGAAAGACTGCGTTACGCGCCCGATGTGCGCACGCTGACAATCAAAGACAAACCACTACAGAGCCTGCAAGAGGCTGCTGAGAACCTGATGGCGCTTGTCCGTGGGGCTTCAGTGCCTGTTAAGGGAAGCTCTGGTTGAATCGTGAACTCGCTTCTCACACCTGAAATGTCCGATAACTGCGTTGAAGTCCTGACCAATAGCCAGCTATTGGCTGCGAACTTCGCCTTGTTCTCGACCATTTCCGACATAACCTGCTTCGTCCAGATTCAATCAGAGCTTCCCTAAGCGAAAACCGGGCCACTGAGCCACTGAGAACGGGTAATGACCGGCTCCGCGCCTGGTCAGTCCCCCAAGCGCTGGATCGACATGGTTTTGGGCTTGTCGCAGTCCACCTTGTATTCGGCCTCACGCGTCACCGGCCCCACGGGTGTCAGCAGCACCAGTTTCTGCCTGCCCTGGACTTCGTATCGGGGACGATTCTGACCAGAATCCCCCGGCTGCCGAGCCAGTTTCATGCCGCCTTTGGGACGGTCCACCGGTATCGACCAGGGGATCACGGGCTGAACGCCCGGCTGATCGAATTTCAATGCATAGACACCGGAACGAACGCCCTTGTTGTTTTCAAAATAGTACCGCACCGTGCCAGGGCGCATGGATCTGATTTGGCCGCTAAATCGCACCACGCCCGGGCACTGGCCAATCAGCACCTTGGGCCGGGCCTTGAATTCCACAATGGAAACAGGCGCTCTGGGCTTGGGTGCGGGTTTGGCAGGGCCGGCCGGCATGGGGGCGCGCGGCGGTTTTTTTGGTTTTCCTCCGGTGGGGGACTTACCCTGAGCGGTACGCATCACAATGCGATAGCGGGAGCCGGCATCAGTGACCGAGCTCACGTGTCGATTTTTGCCCACCGGCAGCTTCAGTTCACGGGTCATGAATGCGGCCATGTGATCGCGCACCTCAGTGCGGTTCAGTGCCTGACGCAGACGATTGGTGACCAGATCAGCCACACTGTCTGACAGCACTTTTCGCACCTTCTGGCATTGATTGGCAAAGTGTTCTCCGGCCAGGTTCTCGGCAAAGGCACCCATGGCGTAGCTGACCCACTGCATCGCGTTGATGGTGCGACACAGGCCTTTGGGTACCTTGATGTCTGCTGTCAGGCTCACATCCTGCGCGCGCAGTGGCGCAAAGCCAAGCCGCCCCTTGACCCGGGCAGGACGCAGGTGAACGATGGCCCTGGCATTATCGAACTGAATGTCCCGTGTACCCCGATATTCGCAGTTATCCTTGCCATCGAAGGTTCTGCGGGTGCATTTTCCCTTGATTTCATTGCCTGCGCTTTCAAATTCCAGCATCAGCTTGATGCCACCTTTTTCAGGTACCACGCGGGTGCGATCCAGTGCCAGTTCGTTGATAAAGTAATGCCAGTAACGACTCCCCACCGGCGTCCCAAACAGCAGGTGAAACCGAGGCACATCAAAATGGATGGTTTCCCCATTCGGTAGTGTCATATAGCTTTGCTGGCGATACCATTGCGACTTTTTCTTGCCCCCGTAGTTGTCGATTTTCAGGTCCAGGCCCGAAAACAGATCGCGACTGGCCGCCACGAGTTTCTCCGTTGGCACCTCAACCACCTTTTCAGCCGCCAGCACTGTTTCGGCCAGCAACACACACAGGCCAACAAGGGCGAACCGAATAAAAGAATCAATGCGTTTTTTCATGACTTTACCCCCCACGGTTAATCGTTCAATAAACATCTGAACCAGTCACTGCCGATCTGTGCTTTCGACAGTTCCCGGCTGCTTACGGCAGGGAACCTGTGATCGAGTCGTGGCACGGCATCTTGCGGCGTAAAATCGTCCATGTCTGCGTTGCAAACCTTCACAATAGTCTTGCTATTGCGTGCGGTTTGCGCCTTGAACTGAATAATTTTTCACGACAATCTGTTCGCGCCAGATTCAATCAGAGCTTCCATAGGTAAAATAATAGCACTGAAGGCTGAACACACGCCAACGACCGGGCCCGCAAAAACAGGCACTAGGTCACAGCTGACCCGGAAACAGATCGATAATGGCCGGGGAAAGAGACCTCAGGGAGAATGGTCTTTGAGCGCGCGGCGGTATTGCTGGTTGATGTAGGCCATCAGGTCGTGGCCAAGGAAATAGGCATTCACGTGATCCACGTAGGGTTTGGCTTTTTTGATCTGGCCACGGGTCAGGTAAGCGTTCACCAACGCCAGAATGGCTTCAGGCAACTGCGGGTTTTCTGGCGATTTATTCATGATGTTCTTGACCAGGAAAACCGCCGAATTTTCATGGCCGTGAGCGGCAAAATTGGCCGACAGTTTCAACAGCAGGTCTTCTGGTAGATCAATCCGGCCCTGAGTGGTGGTGGTGTAGACCATGTAATCGTCATGCAGTTGCTCACCGGAGACACCTTGTTGCAAGGCGAGCGTGAAATAGTGATTGGCGGCCTGGTGATAATGCTTGTCGAAGGGGATGAACTGCCCCACTTCGAAGCAGCGGCGTGCCAGAGACAGATCGGAGTGATTCTTGCGACACGCTTTCAGGAGCTTTTTCATGGCCCGCTTGAAGCGTCCTTTGTCGATCAGCTTGTCGATTTTTTCCGGGCCAGAAGCAAAAAACACCGCACAACACCTGATAAGACGGGAGCCGGGATTATAACATTCCGGCCTCGGCCATTGAGAACTCATTGTTGTAGCCGATCACAAAATGATCAAGCACCCGCACATCCAGTGTGTCCAACAGATTCACCAACCTGCGCGTGATGGCAATGTCCTGTTGGCTGGGATCACTCACGCCCGAGGGGTGATTATGGGCAAAAATGACCGCTGCTGCGTTCAGGCGCAGACAC
>WGBZ01000155.1 GCA_015494035.1 Lysobacterales bacterium
ACGGTTTTACGCCACAAGATGCCGTGTCACGATTCGATCAGCGCTTCCCTAGGGAAGCGCTGATTGAATCTGGCGCGAGCAGATTGTCGTGTAAAAGTGTTCAGTTCAAGGCGCAAGCCGCACGCAATAGCATGTTATTGTGAAGGTTTGCAACGTTCGAAATGGACGATTTTACGCCGCAAGATGCCGTGTCACGATTCGACCAGCGCTTACTTATGTTGCGCTAGAGCAGCCTCAACAGGCCACGCACGCCACCCTGCAAGGCATAAACATCAAACCCGAGGGTGGCGAGAATATAGGCCGCCGAGGCACTGCGCTGGCCATCATCACAGCAGGTAATCAGCGGCTTGTCTCGCGGCAGCTGAGCGGCCTGTTCGCGAATTTCTTCCAGCGGCACGTTCAGACAGGCCAGGCTGTCGAGCTCCCCGGGCGGTCGCACATCAATCAGCTCGGCCCCAGCGGCCAGCTGCTGCACCACGTCATTGGGGTTCAGCCAACGCACCACGTGGCTTTTCAGCAAGGCGGCAAACTGGCGACCATCCAGGCGCATCAACAAGCCATCGCTGGCCATGCGCACCGAGGCGCTACGCGGCTCCTGGCTAACCAGGGCATTTTCACCAAACAGATCCCCCTGGGTCAGGTTGGCCACCTGCGCCTCGCCATCGGCGGTGCATTTGAACACGCTGGCTTCGCCTTCGGCGATCACATAGCAAAAATCGCCAGGGTCGCCCTCGGCAATGACTTCCTCGCCGGCCTTGACCGGCACCGATTCCAGGGCCGAAAACAATTCATGCACGTGTCCGCGTGGCAGCAGGCGCACTACCTGGTTCTTGAGCAAGCCCAACACCCAGCGGTAGTTACAATGGCCTTTCAGGGGTGAGTCCGGTGGCGCGGTCTCGTACACGCCATTCCAGACCATAAAGTGATCAATCAAGGTGCTGTCCATGTGCATTAACCGGGCATGGGGGGAGACCACACTGGCCCGGAACCACTTTTGCGGGTTCAAATCACCCACCGGATAGCGGGACTGCAGGGAGCTGGATTTGATTTTCTTCTCCCGACCATCGGGGTATTCACACAGTAACTGACCCTGCAAGAGGTAGAAGGCCTCTGGCCGAATTTCCCCGCTGTCAAACAACACCTGGTCGCGCCCAAGCTCGGTAAACACCATGGCCTCAAGTAACAAGGGCAGAAACTCGTCATTGAATTTATTGAAGGGGTAATATTCGGCAAAAAGCGCGCGATCCAGCATGCGTGTGTCCTGATAACGATAAAGAGGGCGCGGGCCGTTCATCAGCCCCGCACTGATGCCATTCACCCAGCCTCCAGATAGCCCTCTGTTTGCTGGGTCAGCCAATGACTTTAGCACAGCCATCCAGCTGTCTTGCCGCAGATGACACAATCTGTGACCGAATTCCCGATAAGCGCGGCTCCCTGCGGGACAAACGAGTTTGGCCGGACAGTTCCTGGATGGTGAGAGCGGTGATCGGCGGCTGAAGATAACACCCCTGGTGGCCGGGTCAACCGTTTCAGCATTGGGTATAATCGCCTCTTTGCCCGGCAGAGGTCTCTGGTGTGAAAGCCTATTCGTTGCGACAAAAGCTGATTATCGCCAGCCTGCTCGGTTTTGCATCAGGCCTGCCGCTTTTTGTGCTCTATCAGACCATTCCTGCCTGGTTGCGTGATAACGGCGTCGATCTCAAATCCATCGCCCTGTTTCAGCTCATTGGCCTGCCTTACACCTTCAAGTTTCTCTGGGCACCGTTGCTGGATCGCTACCGCCTGCCCTTTCTGGGTTTGCGCCGCGGCTGGATGGTGGTGATTCAGGTCCTGTTGCTGGTTTCCATTGCGGTCATCGGGCTGTTTGACCCCACCGTGGAGTTGCGTGTTATTGTGGTGCTAACGCTGGTCATGACCGCCCTGTCAGCCACTCAGGACATCGTCCTGGATGCCTACCGACGCGAGCTGTTGCAGGATCGCGAGCTGGGCGCTGGCAATGCCTGGTTCGTCAATGCCTACCGGCTTTCTTCCCTGGTACCCGGTTCCCTGGCGCTGATTCTTGCAGATCACCTGCCGTGGCGACTGGTTTTTCCCATCACCGCACTGTTCATGCTGGTGGGGATTGCCGCGGCTTTTGGCATCCGTGAAGTGGCACCGGACAAGCCTCGTACAGTCACCCTGCAGCAAGCCGTGATCGAGCCTTTTCGGGACTTCCTGCATCGTTTTCAAC
>WGBZ01000156.1 GCA_015494035.1 Lysobacterales bacterium
GCGCGGGGGCGTTTGTGTCTGACATTTCGTTAATCTCTTGAAGGGGTGGATTCGATCAGCAGGCTCAGGTCCAAAGCCTGTACGGAGTGAGTCAATGCGCCAATGGAAACGCAGTCAACGCCGGTTTTGGCCAGGCCGGGCAGGCGTTGCAGGGTCACGTTGCCAGAGGCCTCCAGAGGCACGGCGCCGGCGGTGATGGCCACGGCCTGATGCACGGTGGCATCGTCCATGTTGTCTAGCAGGATGCGGTCGGGTTTCAACCCCAGCGCTTCGCGCAGTTCATCCAGGCTGGTCACTTCCACTTCGATGGGTTTGGAGATGCCGGTTCGCTGCTGGTATTGACGTACCTTGTTCACAGCCGCGGTGATGCCGCCTGTGGCCTGGATGTGGTTTTCCTTGATCAGCGCCATGTCATACAGGCCGTGCCGGTGGTTGTCGCCGCCACCGGCCAGGACGGCGTATTTGTCCAGCCAGCGCAGGTTGGGCGCGGTTTTTCGGGTATCCAGCACACGCAGGTCGGTGGCACCGGTCTGGCGTGCCGCCTGTACAAAACGATGGGTCTGTGTGGCAATGCCCGAGGCCCGTTGCAGCAGGTTGAGCGCCACGCGTTCGGCTTTCAACAGGGCGATTACCGGGCCGCTAATGCGCGCCAGTGTTTGCCCATTGTGTACCGGCTGGCCGTCTGCTGCCAGCGCCTGCATGGCGGATTCTTCAATGCCAAGATAGGCAAAAACCCGCAGGAACACTGGCAGACCAGCCAGAATGCCGTCGTCCTTGGCGACCAGTTGCGCGCAGGCAGTTTGTTCGGGCGTGAAAATGGCTTCGGATGTCACATCGCCCGGCCCAATGTCCTCGGCCAGGGCGCGGTCAATGGTGTCATCCATGGCGGTCTGAAAGGGGCGACTTTCACGGCACTGCCGCAAGCGGTCAGCAAGGGCCTCAGGCGGGTTTTCCCGGGCCGTAAAAAGGCCGGCGGAAGCGTGAGTCATGGGCATGGGTGTGAGTGGCAATGGCCTGCAATTTTACCGCGTTTTCAGCCCCGGCGGTAGTTTGGTCGGGGCATGGGCGATAGGGCAGGAGGAAGGCTTCAGGCCTAGATTTCCTTGGAAGTGATGCGCGGTTTCACTTCCAGTTGCATCAGCTTGCGGAAGTATTCCACCGGGATGCCTTTGGTGTACTTCATTTCGTAGTGCTTGGTGGCTTCCTTTTCGGTCATGATTTCGCGCGCGAAGTGCTCTTTGGCCCATTTTTCACGCCGCAAGCTGCTCCATTCGGTGGCATCAATGCGGGCATGCGGGTCGTTGTAATTGATGTCCCGGATGAATGCTTCCGGCACGGGCACCTTGACATCCAGCGGATAACGGAGGGCATAACGGCCCTGATCGTCCAGTAACACCTGGAGCTGACACCAGGGTTTGAAGCCGCTGTAGAGGCCGTTTTTATCCTTTTTCAGAAACACCAGAAAGCGTTCGCCTTCGTTGATGCGGTCGGGGTAATAACAGGCCCAATCTTCCAGGCCTTCGGCCTTGACCTCAATGTAGTCGTCCTTGTTGACTTCGCCCTTGTAGGGTACGAGTATCTTGAGCCAGGCCGTGCCACTGGCATTGAGGTTGCGGATTTTTTTGTAATCAATGTCCTCGACCTGGGCGATGGCCACCACATCGGCCCAGCGGGCGGCTTCGGCAAAGGAATGGAATTCAGGTGGCGGAGTGACGGTTTTTTCTTTAGGGGTGGCAAAGGCTGGATCCCCCACCTGTGCCCAACTGGCAGAGGGGAGAATGAGACTGGTCGCTAAAACCATAAAGGCGAACAAACGGGTCTTACGAGACATGGGCAGTTCCTGAAAACTCAAAAATATCAATCACTTGCATCCTTGTTTTCATAAGGATTATGACCACGGTTTTCAAGTCTTTACGCCCGTTATTTTCACTTTTGATCTGCTTGGGAAGCTCTGATCGAATCATGAACTCGCTTCTCACACCTGAAATGTCCGATAACTGCGTTGAAGTCCTTGCCAATAGCCTGCTATTGGCTGCGAACTTCGCCTTGTTCTCGAACATTTCCGGCATAAGCTGCTTCGTCCAGATTTAATCAGCGCTCCCTTGAGAGGGCATACGTTCCTGCCACCGGCCGATTTTCTGACCCATTTTGAGTACCATGCCGGCGTGCAGGTCGGGCAGGAAATGCATGCTGTCTCTGGGGAACAGCAGGATGACGGTGGAACCGTAATTGAAGCGGCCCATTTCTTCCCCTTTGCGCAACACAGTGGCCGGTTCCGGGGTGAGGGTGGTGACGGTTTTGGCATAGGGTGGAGTGACTTCGCCGTGGAATACTGTTTCCATGCTGGAAACCAGCATGGCGCCCACCATCACCAGGGGCATCTTGCCCAGCGGCGTATCAAAGTAGCACACCAGCCGTTCGTTGCGGGCAAACAGGCGGGGGATGCTCTGGGCAGTCCAGTCGGCGACGCTGAACAGGCGACCAGGCACGTGCACCGAGTATGTCGGCTGGCCATCCAGCGGCATGTGGATGCGGTGGTAATCGCGCGGTGACAGGTAAATGGTGATGAACTGACCGCCGTCATAATTCCTGGCCGTCTGGCTGTCACTGGCCAGTAACTCGGCCACCGTGAAATCAAAGCCTTTGGCCTGAATAATGCGGCCGTCCCGGATGGGCCCGACCTGGCTGATGCGGCCATCCACTGGCGACACCAGATCATGGGCGCCAGGGCTGACAGGCCGCACGCCCGGTTTCAGGGCGCGGGTAAAGAATGCATTGAAATGTTCGTAATCGTCCGGGTCGGGGCTGATGGCCTCATCCAGGTTGACATTGAAAGCCTGCACAAACTTCACAATCATCCAGTTTTTGACCGGCCGATAGCGGATGCGCGCCACCTTGTAGGCAATGCGGCTGAGGGTTTTATGTGGCAGCAGGTACTGCAGGCCGGTGGCCAGGGCGCGTTTCAACGTCATGAGCCGTTGCTGCCGGAGGGGGTGCCCGATGGTTTTTTTTTGGCCAGTGCGATAAGGTCTTCAGCCATGTCCGTCAGACGATGTGGGCTGGTGAACAGCCCATACAGGCGGCCTTGTGGGTCGAGCAGAAAGATGGCGGCGGTGTGGTCCACCGGGTAATTGGTGTCCCCGGGGGCATGTTCACCAATAAAGTAGGCCGCGCCCACTTGTCGGGTGAAGTGCTCGATGGCCTCAGGTGTGCCGGTGGCGGCCTGAAAGTCCGGATTGAAAAACTCTATCCAGCGTTTGAGCTGTTGCGGCTGATCGCGTTCGGGGTCCACCGACACGAACAGCACTTTCGGTGGGGTCACGCCCGAGTCGCGTATTTTCTTCTCCAGGGCTTGCATGTCCGCCAGGGTGGTGGGGCACACATCGGGGCAATGCGTGTAGCCAAAAAAGGCCAGGGTCCAGTCCCCAACCAGGTTTTGTTCGGTCAGTGGCTGGCCATTTTTATCTACCAACTGAATGTTTTTCAGCGCCTTGGGACGTGGATACACCTTCACCGCCTTGTAGGCAGGTTGGGCATCAGATGCATCGGCAAACACCAGCCTGGCGGCATAAATGCCACTGGCTGCGGCAATAACCAGCATGGTCAATAGTCCGATGGAGATTTTTCCTGAAATTTTTCTGGGCATGGTTTTTGGTTTCGGTCGAGGGTTTCGGGTTTTTGCTGTGGTGGCGTGTGAATGAAGCGGCGCCATTGTACCGCTTTTTGGCCGCCTCAAAGGCACTTCAAACTCGGGGCAAGACCTCCTGAGACTGATTTTGGACAGTTTGTGGCCCGAGGTGTTCCGGAATAAAGTCGATTCAGTCAGAGCTGGGCGCTTCTCTGGTATTTCTGAATGGTGAAGTAGCAAGGGTTTTTCCGTGCAGCCTGTGGCGTTGTACGTTGGCTGGTAAAATAGGCAAGGCTATTTACTCTCAGGTCACGACCGCGCATATGTTCTCGGGAAACCAAAAACCTTTTGCTCCAGCATGCGAACGCAATAAAGATCCGATTCTCGCAGCCCTCAGGCAGGTTATTCGCTCCTCCGACCGCCACCTGCTGGAAGTGGGCTCCGGCACCGGTCAGCATGCGGTTTATATGGCCAGGCATTTCCCTCAGCTTGTCTGGCACACTTCTGATTTGCCTCCTGCCCATGCCGGTATTCGGGCCTGGCTGGAATCCGCCGGCGTGCCGTCAATTCAGCCTCCGGTGGCATATGAGGCTGGCAGGGATGATTTTCCCGCTGCTGACGCATCGACGGGATTCGATGTGGTGTATAGCGCCAACACCTTGCATATTATAGGCTGGGACCAGGTGTTGGCCCTGATTGATGATCTGGGCACACACTTGTCCAGCGGGGCGCGCGTGGTTTTTTACGGGCCATTTAATCGCGGTGGGGAATACACTGCGCCGTCCAACGCAGAATTTGATCGCTGGTTGAAGCAGCAAAATCCGGTCAGTGCTATCCGGGATTTCGAAGCGGTGGAACAGGCCATGCAGTCAGCAGGCTTCCAGTGTCGGCAGGATATGCCCATGCCTGCGAATAACAGCTTGCTGGTCTTTCATCGTCTTTGAAAGGCGGTATGGCGGCCTCGGCATGGAAGTCTGAATCCTTGTTTTTTCCGCCTGGCCCATCTTTTGTCGTATTCCGGCGGTTCGGGCCTATAATCCGAGGGGTCTCATTTATGCGGACAAGACCGGTCAATTCATTCACTACTTAAATTGATGCACGCACAGACTTTATTCAATGAGATCGTCCAGCAATTGCAGGCAGCCGATGTGTTTTTTGGCCATGGAGCGGCCAGTGCCGAGGAAGAAGCTCTGCTGTTGCTCTCGCACGTGTTGACACGCGATCCGGACTGGATCAACCGCAATCCCCAAGCACCCGTAGACACCGAGCAGGCTCAGCGTGTCCGGGCCTTGCTGCAACAGCGGCTTGACCAGCGCCTGCCCATGAGCTATGTCACAGGCAGCGCCTGGTTTGCCGGCCTGGAGTTTGTGGCTGATAAGCGCGCGCTGGTGCCGCGTTCCCCGTTTGCTGAACTGATCGGCAAGGGCTTTCAACCCTGGTTGGGGGATGTCCGACCGGAACGCGTGCTGGATTTATGCACTGGCGGTGGCTGCATTGCTATCGCCATGGCCAAAGCGTTTCCCGCCGCCCGGGTGAATGCGGTGGATTTGTCACCCGAGGCCTTGTCACTGGCGAAAATCAACCGTAATAAACACCGCTTGGCTGATCGCCTTAGGCTGATTCAGTCAGACCTTTTTAACGCAGTGACCGGTTGTTATGACATGATTGTCAGCAATCCGCCTTACGTGAGCGAAGCCGAATATCAGCAGCTGCCGGCGGAGTACCGGCACGAGCCTGGCCTGGGGTTGGTCAGCGAGGGTCAGGGTTTGCGTATTCCTTTGACCATTCTGGCCCAAGCTGCCGATTATTTGTCTGACGGCGGCCTGTTATTTCTTGAAGTGGGTCACAGCGATCAGGCCCTGGAAGCGGCCTTGCCTGCCGTGCCGTTCACCTGGCTGCTTTTTGAGCACGGCGGCTCGGGTGTCTGTGTGTTTTCGCGTGAGGAACTGCTAAACTACCGGCATGAATTTAACCGCGCCATAACAGAACCCCAGTATGAGTCATAACCGCTTTGGAAAACTGCTAACGGTGACCACCTTCGGTGAAAGCCACGGGTCGGAAATCGGCTGTGTCATCGACGGATTTCCGCCCGGTTTTCCCGTGGACAGGGAGGCCATTATGGCCGAATTGCATAGACGTGCCACGGGTCGATCGCGCCACACATCACAACGCCGTGAAGCCGACGAAGTGCGGATTGTCTCAGGCGTTTTTGAAGGCAAAACCACCGGCACGCCCATTGCCTTGCTGATCGAAAACACCGATGCCCGCTCACGCGACTACGCCAAAATCAAGGATCAGGTGCGCCCGGGCCACGCCGATTACACGTACTGGAAAAAATACGGCCTGCGTGATTACCGCGGTGGCGGTCGGTCCTCGGCCCGAGAAACCACCATGCGCGTGGCCGCCGGCGCTTTGGCCAAAGCCTGGCTGGCGGCCAATTTCGATATCTGCATTACTGGCTGGCTGGCTCAGGTGGGCGAGCTGGTTTTTGATCAGGAATTCTCTGGCGAGGTGAATAATAACGCCTTGTTTTTGCCCAGCGAAGACCGCCTGGCTGAACTGGAACGTTATCTCGACGCCTTGCGTAAAAGTGGTGATTCGGTGGGCGCGCGGGTGAACGTGCGCGCATCGGGCGTACCCGCCGGTTGGGGTGAGCCGGTTTATGGCAAGTTGGATGCCGAGATTGCGGCAGCCATGATGAGCATCAACGCCACCAAAGGGGTGGAAATTGGGGCCGGTTTCGCCAGTGTGGCGCAAAAGGGCACACAACACCGTGACGTGATCGAGAACGGGGCCTTCCAAAGCAATCACGCCGGCGGGATTCTGGGCGGCATTTCCAGCGGCCAGGACATCACGGCCAGTGTGGCCTTCAAGCCCACTTCCAGCCTGCGCTTGCCAGCCCCCAGTGTGGACCAGTTCGGGAATGCGGTGGAAGTGGTCACCACTGGCCGTCACGACCCCTGCGTGGGCATACGCGCCGTGCCCATCGTGGAAGCCATGCTGGCCCTGACCTTGATGGATCACGCCCTGCGCCACCGGGGCCAGTGCGGTGAGCAGCCCTTGCATCCGCTGCACATTGATTAGTCCCGGTATCTGGTGGGTGTCAGTGGACACCGGATAGCGGGGCAAGCAATGATTAAGGAAGCTCTGATTGAATCGGGACGAAGCAGCTTATGCCGGAAATGTTCGAGAACAAGGCGAAGTTCGCAGCAAATAGCGGGCTATTGGCAAGGACTTCAACGCAGTTATCGGACATTTCAGGTATGAGAAGCGAGTTCATGATTCGAGCAGAGCTTCCTTAAACAAACCAGACACACACAAAAAGTCACAGTAACGGAACCAGAAACGCATGAACACACAACGCAAGTACAACGTGGCCGTGGTGGGCGCCACCGGTCTGGTCGGTGAGACCATTCTCGAAATCCTCAAACAACGCAATTTCCCCATCGAAAACCTGTACCCACTGGCCAGTGAAAACTCCGCTGGCAGTGAGGTGTACTTTGGCCGCCAGACCGTCACAGTGGGCTCACTGGCCGATTTCGATTTCACTCAGGCGGACATCGCTTTTTTCACCGCTGGAGCGGCGGTGTCAGCCGAATACGCCCCGAAAGCCGCAGCCAGTGGCTGCGTGGTCATCGACAACACGTCTCATTTTCGTAACGACCCGGAAATCCCCTTGATAGTGCCGGAAGTCAACCCGCAGGCACTGGCCGGCTACGAGAAGCACAACATCATTGCCAACCCCAACTGTTCCACCATCCAGATGCTGGTGGCGTTGAACCCGATTGAAAAAGCGGTGGGCATCCGCCGCATTGACGTGGCCACCTACCAGTCGGTTTCCGGGGCGGGCAAGAAAGGCATTGAGGAATTGGCGCAGCAAACCGCGGCCTTGTTGAATTTCAAGGAGCCCAAGGCCGAGGTGTTCAGCGAACAGATTGCCTTTAATGTGATTCCGCACATTGATGAATTCCAGGACAACGGCTTTACCCGCGAAGAAATGAAGATGGTGTGGGAAACCCGCAAGATATTCGAGCGTGACGATATCCAGATCAACCCCACCTGTGTGCGGGTACCGGTTTTTTATGGTCACTCTGAAGCCGTGCACATCGAAACCGATAAAAAAATCACGGCCACCAAGGCACGCCAATTGCTGAAGAAGGCCCCCGGCGTTGAAGTCATCGACAGCCCGAAACGCAAAAAATACCCCACGCCGGTGGCCGCAGCGGGCAAGGACCCTGTCTACGTGGGTCGTATCCGGGAAAACCTGGCCGTGCAAAATGGTCTGGATCTGTGGGTGGTGGCTGACAATATTCGCAAGGGTGCGGCCCTGAACAGCGTGCAGATTGCCGAATTGCTTATTGGTTTGCCCCATAAGCAGGCAGGCTAGGCATGAGGGCATGAGCGGCTAAAAGCATCTTGAATTGAAATTATTAGCCTTTTTAAGGGCTTATAACCGTTTTTTGAGACATATTCTTGGAAATTTTGTTAGCTTTTGGTTAATATCAGCAGCAATGGCCAGTGCCAACAGGCGCGGCCCAAAGGGAACCGGCAAGGCATTGCCAACCAAAATAAAGTGGAGCGTGGTATGAACAAACGAATTCGCGGGCTGATTCTGCCCATTCCCCTGTTGCTGGCCGGTCAGGCTGCACAGGCTCTGGGCCTGGGAGAACTCAAGGTTGAGTCGGCACTGGAACAGCCACTCAAGGGGCAAATCCGGCTGATTCTCAATGCGGGTGAATCCCTCGACAAGGTGAAGGTCAAGCTGGCCGCGTCCGAAGATTACGAGCGCGTCGGCCTGGACCCAACGCTGGTTCCGCCCACGATCAAACTGGCCGTGCGCCAGGGCCCGCAAGGCCCCTACATTGAAATGACCTCCAGCCAACCCATTAACGAGCCCATCGTCAGCCTGCTGCTGGAAGCCGACTGGCCCAAGGGCCGTTTGTTGCGTGAATACACCCTGCTATTGGACCCGCCCAGCTATGCGCCAGTGGCTTCCGTGGCGCCTGCTCGACTGAGCCAGCCGGAAAGCTTTGACCAGATCGTGCAGGAACAGCCTGAGCCGGAACCGGTGGCTGCAGAACCGCCTCCGCCACCTCAGCCGGCGCCCGAAACAGCGGCAGAACCTGAACCGGCAACGGAGCCATTGGCAGAGCAGGAACCCCTCACTCGTGAGTTTCCGGTTGAACCACCCACGCCTGCTGCCAATGAAGTGGAAGTCGCCGCTGGCAGCACCTTGTGGTCTATCGCGTCGCAGAATCGCCGTCCCGGTGTCAGCGTGCAACAGATGATGGTAGCGATTTTGCGCGCCAATCCCGATGCCTTTCTGGATGGCAACATGAACCAGCTGAAAAAAGGCAGCGTGCTACGCATTCCTTCGGCTGATGAGGCGAACCAGGTGTCGCAGGCCGAAGCCTTGGCGGAAGTGGCTTCACAGTCGCAACAATGGGTGCGTTATCAGGACAAGGCCCGCGACATGGTGCCTGCGGCCTATCAGACCCAGGCCAGTGAAGAAGAACCGACCCCGGAAACGGTGGCCAGTGATGAATACAAGCTCGATCTGGTGCCGCCCCGTGGTGAAAGTGATACGGATACCAGCGGCACGGGCACCGACGCCACAACGGCCACGGAAAATCCCGATTATGCGGAACTGGCGCTGGCGCGAGAAGACCTTGCTACCCTGGAACAGGAAAAGCAGGAGCTGGCTTCCCGCATTCAGGAACTGGAAAGCATCGTTAACGACCAGCAAACCGTGTTGCAAATGAAAGACGCGGACATGGCCAAGCTGCAACAACAGTTGGCTGAACTGAACGAAAAACGCCAGCAACTGGAAGGCAGCGTCAAGGATGTTCAGAATAATATCCGTAACATGAGCGGAACGGCCGCAGAAACCATGCCAGAAACGCCATCAGAAACAGGCAGTGAAACCGTCGCTGAGTCCGAAACCGGGCTTGCTAAAGGCGATGATGGCGATGATCAGGACATGACTGACGAACAAGCCCTGGCCATGAACGAGACGGCTGAAACGGCTGATGAGCCAGAAGTCCATGATGTCTGGGATCAGGAAAACGAATTGGCCGAAGCGGCAGACGGCACAGAAAATCCTGAGGCCAATGAAGCCGGCAATGTTACAGAGGCGGCTGAGGAAAATGCCACCGTTCCCGAAGCGGTGGAAGAACCCGTGCTGATCACAGAGAATCCGACCGAAACCACTGATACGCCTGTCACCAGTACGACCTCAGGCGAAGACACCGCCTGGTGGCAAAAGGCCCTGAACTGGATCACGGCCAATCCGCTTTATGCCGCTGGCGCGGCCCTGTTGCTGCTACTGCTTGGCCTGTTGCCGCGTATTCTGCGTAAGGAAGATGACGAACTGGCAGAAAGCGGCACGGGCAGTTTTCTGGACAGCATCGGATCTGGCAGCGACGATTCCACGGTTTCTGAGGCTGCCGAGTCTCCCGAAGCCGATATTGACGAGCTGCTGGAGCGCATCGAACAGGAGCCGGACAACGTGGATTTGCTGTATGAAGCCGCGTTGCACTACTACGGTGAAAACGACCAGCAAAACTTCGAGAACATGGCCGAAGAGCTTTATGGCCGTTTGGCTGATCCAAACCACCCCAGATGGCAGGAAATTGCTTCCCTGGGCCAAAAGATTGCCCCCGAGAATGCCCTGTTTGGGGTGGGCTCGCTGACGAACGATCACGAGGCTTTCGAAGAGCCACTGACTGAATCCGGAGAGGCTTCTGACC
>WGBZ01000157.1 GCA_015494035.1 Lysobacterales bacterium
AACTGCTTGCCAACCACCTGCTGAATTACCTTCAGGCGATCTACTGCCTTCTGTGTCATCGTAATAGGCTCCTTTGTCATGGCCCCTCCTGAAACAAAAAGAGGACATTTTAGAATTGCAGAAAGAGGACATTACAGCTTTGGGCTAACACTGTGCAGTAAAAGCATTGCAAAGGCCCGTCTAAACCGTTAAAATCCGCCGGCTATGGTGATTCGCATTCCCCAACAGCTGGATTTGGCCAAGGCCATTACAGGATATGCCTGGGAAGGGGAGCTGCCTTTGCGTGAATTCCCGCGTTTGCTGGAGTTGCTGGAAACGCCCGAGCCGGAAGGCACGGTGGCGTTCCGAGTGGAGTTTTCGGATTCGCGCCTGTTGCCGGGTGAGGCCCGCATTCAGGCACGAACAGTGCTGCCGCTGCAATGCCAGCGTTCGCTGCAAGGCTTTGACTTTTCAGTGGATGTGGATCGTCAGGTGGGTTTTGTGACTGCCACCGAACAGCTGGACCGCCTGTCTCCGGACATGGAACCTTCCTGGCTGAACGAAGGCCAGGTCAACCTGCGCGATCTAATTGAGGACGAGTTGATTCTGGCCATTCCGGAAATCCCCTTGTCCGAGGACGGTCAAGTGCCGGTGGAATACCTGGCTGAAGCCACGCCGGAGCCTGAGCAGACGGTCGAGAATTCACCAGAGGTCAACCCGTTTGCGGTGTTGGAAAAGTTAAAAGGCAAATAGTATTTGCCTAAGGAACCTCTGATTGAATCTGGACGAAGCAGGTTATGCCGGAAGTGTTCGAAAACAAGGCGAAGTTCGCGGTTAATAGCGAGCTATTGGTAAGGACTTCAACGCAGTTATCGGGCATTTCAGGTGTGAGAAGCGAGTTTACGATTCGATCAGAGGTTCCCTAAAGAGTCCGCCAACTGACAGAGCCAGTGGCGGGTGCGTAAAATTGTTTTATTCAGTTAGGAGAAACGGTCATGGCCGTACAGAAAAGCCGTAAAACCCCATCCAGACGCGGCATGCGTCGTTCCCACGATAAATTGAAAGCGCCGACGCTTTCCATTGAGCCGGAAACCGGTGAAGTGCATCTGCGTCATCACGTTAGCGCCGAAGGTTACTACCGTGGCCGTAAAGTGATTGACGTCAACGAAGAAGTTTTCGAAGAAGAGTAAAATCTGCCTGAAAACCCACAAAAGAGCCGGCATTGCGCTGGCTCTTTTGTTTTTTCAGCCGTCTTCAGTTGCTTTCTGACCCGCCGATGAGCCGATGAGTGCCTCTGCCCAACAACCCGCGCCCGTGACGTTGGCCGTGGACGTGATGGGCGGTGATGGCACTGCCGAAAACCGCCTGGCGGCCTGCAGGCAGTTTCTGGCCCAACAACCCGATGCCCGCCTGCGTGTTTTTGCCACACGGGATTTTGTCGCGAAAACAGCCAACGCAGGGAATGACCCGCGCTTGCAGCTGGTGGCTTGCGATTCGGCCATTGGCATGAACGAATCGCCGATTCATGCCTTGCGTCACGGACGTCATTCCACGCTGGCGTGTGCCATCAACGATCTTAAACACAACAACAGCAGCGTGTGCCTGAGCGCCGGTAATACCGGTGCGCTGGTCGCGTTTGCGCGGCATTTCCTGACGCCACTGGCTGGCATCCAGAAACCCGCTCTGGCAGCGTTTTTGCCTTCTCCGGCGGGCAAAACCCTGTTTCTGGATGCCGGCGCTTCGGTATCCACCGACTCTGAACAGTTGCTGCAATTTGGCCTGATGGGTTCTGCCCTGATGCGCAGTCTGGCAGGCAAGCCCCAGCCAGCCGTGGCCCTGTTGAACATTGGCACCGAACCCATCAAGGGTAATGACACCATTTGGCAGACCGACCGGCTGTTGCAAGCTTCCCGGTTGAACTATCAGGGCTATTGCGAAGGCTCGGACCTGTTTACCGGCCAGTTTGATGTCATCGTCACCGAAGGTTTTGTGGGTAACGTGGCCCTTAAAACGGGTGAGGGCATGGCCCGGTTTATGCTTGAAACCGGCTGCTGGCATTCCCGGATTCCCTTTTTGCGCCGTTTCTTTCAGCAGGCCTCGCACCTGAACCCCACCCGTCACAACGGTGCCGTGCTGCTGGGCTTTGAAGACCTGATTGTGAAAAGTCACGGGGCCTGTGATATAAAGTCCTACATTTCGGCGCTGGCTTCAGCCTGGGAGCTGGCCAAGCGCCAGGTCATCAACGACCTGAAAATCCATTTGGAGAACCTGATATGAGTGAAACCCCGGTCTATTCCAGAATCACCGGTACCGGTAGCCACCTGCCGGAAAAGATCATCACCAACGCCGATTTGGAAAAAATTCTTGACACCGACGATCAATGGATTCGCGAACGCACGGGCATTCAGCAACGCCACATTGCGGCCGAGGGAGAAACCACTTCAGATTTGGCCTATGAAGCGGCGGTGAAAGCCATGCAGGCCGCCGGCGTGAGCGCCGATGAGCTGGACATGATTGTGGTGGGAACCACCACGCCCGATCTGGTTTTTCCCAGCACGGCCTGTTTGTTGCAGGCCAGGCTGGGCGCCAATGGTTGCACCGCCATGGACGTCAATGCCGCCTGCAGCGGGTTTATTTATGGTCTGAGCGTGGCGGATAACTTCATACGTACCGGCAGCAAGAAAAAAGTGCTGGTAGTGGGGGCCGAAACATTGACCCGCATGGTGGATTGGAATGACCGCACCACGGCGGTGCTGTTTGGCGATGGCGCGGGCGCGGTGGTGCTGGAAGCCAGCGAAGCCCCTGGCGTACTGTCCACCCATTTGCATGCGGCGGGCGAATACGCCGATCTGCTCACGGCCACTGCCGGCGTATCCAAAGGCTTTACGGCCGAGGAACGTGGTGGTCTGAAAATCGAAATGAAAGGCAACGAAGTGTTCAAGGTGGCGGTGCGCACCCTGGGCCGCATTGTTGACGAAACCCTGGAAGCCAACGGCATGGAAAAATCGGACATTGATTTTCTGGTGCCACATCAGGCCAATTTGCGCATTATCAGCGCCACGGCCAAGAAACTCGGCATGGACATGGACCAGGTGGTGGTGACGGTACATAAACACGGCAACACCTCATCGGCTTCGGTGCCCATGGCACTGGATGAAGCCGTTCGCAGCGGGCAGATTAAACCCGGCATGACGGTCTTGCTGGAAGCTTTTGGCGGCGGCTTCACCTGGGGTTCGGCACTGATAAAAATGTAATGCATTCACCAATTCTACTGTCGGACCGGGCGCAGGGGAGATAGCCTCCGGTTCGTCATTTGTGATGCTTCCTTTTACGCATTCATTTGGGGACAAACCAATGACCAAAACCGCTTTTGTGTTTCCCGGCCAGGGATCGCAATTTATCGGCATGGCCGATGCCTGGCTGAATGATTCGGCGCAGACTGAAGCCCTGTTTCGGCGCGCCAGTGAAATTCTCAATCACGACCTGAAGGCGCTGGTGTGCAACGGCCCGCAGGAAACCCTCGATCAAACCCAATGGACGCAGCCGGCCCTGCTGGTGACTTCCGTGGCCGCCTGGCGTGCCTGGCAAGAGACCGACGCGCCATTGCCGGATTTTCTGGCTGGCCATTCCCTGGGTGAATATTCGGCCCTGGTGTGTGCCAATGCACTGGATTTTGATGAGGCCGTGGCCCTGGTGCACAAGCGCGGCCTGTATATGCAGGAAGCCCTGCCC
>WGBZ01000158.1 GCA_015494035.1 Lysobacterales bacterium
GGCCTAGGACTCCGCCCTTTCACGGCGGCAACAGGGGTTCGAATCCCCTAGGGGACGCCACTTTATTTTCATGAAGTCGGTGTCAGTATCGATTTCATTGCGCCTGAAAAGGCCGAGCCCATTTGCCATCGTGTTTGCGACCTAGGCCCGCAAAACCGGTAAATGGGTTTTATTTTGTCAGCGACACGAGCACATGCGTCCCCTTCGTCTAGAGGCCTAGGACTCCGCCCTTTCACGGCGGCAACAGGGGTTCGAACCCCCTAGGGGACGCCACTCACAAAAATACCGGCCTGGCGCCGGTATTTTTGTGAGTGCTATTTCTGGCATGAGAACCCGATGATATAACACACCGTTCGACAAAATCGTCTGGAACGATTTTGAACGGCCGCAGGCCGGCACTGAGCGAGCGAGGGGTAGAGCGCAGGATGCGCGGCATCATCCCCGTCTCGGAATTTCCGTTATTTATATACAACCGATGAAGCGCTGAAAATACCGGCCTTGTGCCGGTTTTTTTGTGAGTGCTATTCCTGGAATGAGAACCCGATGATATAACACACCGTTCGACAAAATCGTCTGGAACGATTTTGAACGGCCACAGGCCGGCCCAGAGCGTGCGAGGGGTGGAGCGCCCGATGCGTGGCCTCATCCACGTCTCGGAATTTCCATTATTTCGATACTTCCGATGAAGTGCTGAAAATACCGGCCTGGCGCCGGTTTTTTTGTGCGTGATATTTCTGCCCGTCACCAAACAAAAAATCCCCGCCGCAGCGGGGATTCGTCATTTCCACATTAACGCCTGCAGAGAGGTTAACGATCCCTCCAGCCGTTATTTGATATGCAGATCAGTGAGGGCATTTTCTTTCAGGCTGGCGTAATAGGCGGCCACGCTGTCTATGTCTTCTTCGCTCAGGGGTTTGGCGAAGCTAGCCATGATCGGGTTCTGGCGCTCACCGGATTGGTAATCCTGCAGCGCTTTAATCATGTAGTCGGAAAATTGCCCGGCCAGTTTGGGGTAGGTCTCATTAATGCCCTGGCCATCCAGACCGTGGCACCCGTGGCACACGGCTTCAACAATTTTTTTGCCTTTGGCCAGCGTTTCTTCCGGAAAACGCTCGGTTTTGTTGATTTCGCCCTTCAAGCTGGAAATCCAGGCAGCAATGTCTTCCATGTCCTGTTTGGTCAGGCTCCAGGCCTGGGCCTGCATGGTTTTGTGGCTGCGTTTGGCTTGTTTGTATTCGGTCAGGGCCGCCACGATGTAAGCGGCGTTTTGGTTACCCAGCCGCGGTACGTGATAATTGGGATAAGCATTCATATAAAACGGGATGCCATGACAGCCGGTGCAGGTATAGGCTAAGGCCTTGCCCCGTTTCGGGTCGCCTTTGGCTTGCGCCGTAGTGGTGATGGACAGGATAGCCAATAGCATGGCAGTGAGAAAGTAACGCGATTTGATCATGATTTCCCCTTGTCGCTTTAGTGATGATTGGAAAGGTGTTGTTATGTGATGTGTCCAGGTCGCAAATTGTAGCAGAAACCCGCAACCGGCGAAAACAGAAGCCAAAGAAAACCCCGCACGAGGCGGGGTTGGTACAGGCTGTTTCATCGGGCTTATTCTCAAAAGAGTCTTCAAAAATGATGTCGGGGTTGGTTTGAGGGAAAACAATGACGGCACCGGCTTCAAATTCGTTATCAATGCTTGTGTAACCGGGTTGACCCACCGCGATTTCCGTGCCATTGCCAAAATCCGAAACCAGCAGAGAGCCGCCAAACTGGCCATTGGTCTGATCCGCAGGAGGAAAATAAAGCCCACTGCCGCTGGTGGTGAGTCCTTGCCCACTGCCAGGCAGCGTATGCGTTACACCAGAATTGTTATTGCTGGCACTGTCTTCCTGGGGTACGCCAATCAGCGCATCGGCATAACCATCGTAATTGATATCTCCGGCAGCCAGCTGTCCACCAAAACTGTCGCCAGCCTCTGCAATGCCGGCAATGCCGGGGCTGTTCTGGGTGAAGAGCTGATTATTGCTGCTTGTCAGGCCCAGCACACTGCCATAAATGACATTGACAGCCCCGGCATTGCTGAGGCTGCCGACGTCTTCATTGGGCACGCCAATCAACAGGTCCGCATAGCCATCATTATCAAAATCACCGCTGGCAAGCGCCCGGCCAAAGCGGTCAGTGCTTTCGGGAAAACCGGCAATGCCCGGGCTGGCCTGACTCCATAAGGTGTCATTGGCCGCAAGCAATCCGGCAGCGGAACCCGGAAAGACCTGCACAACCCCGGCAGCAAAGACGTTGTCCGGGTTTTCTCCAGGCACACCCACGGCCAGGTCATCATAGCTGTCTCCATCGAAGTCCCCGCTGGCCAGTGATTGGCCCATGTTGTCACCGTTTTCCGAGCTGTCTTCCACCTGGAAGGTGTTTTGGGAAACGTGAGTGGTTGTGGTGGCATCAATGCCCTGAAAGAAATCGTTAAAACCATAAATCACATGGAACATGCCGGCATCACTGACCTGATTGTTGGTGCCGAAATCCTCCCCGGGCACACCAATGGCGAGGTCTTGATAGCCATCGGCGTTAAAATCACCTGCAGCCAGGCTGCGGCCAAAGTAATCACTGGCTTCCACGGCATCGGCATTGGACACATTGGTGTACAGATCACCCTGGCGCAGATACAGCGAATCTGCCTCGTCGGTTAACAGTCCGGTGGCTGAACCCGGATAAATATTCACGGACCCGGCATCAAAGCAGTTGCCGAGAAATCCCAGCGAAACGTCCTCATTGGGCGTGCCAACGGCCAGGTCGTCATAGCCATCGCCATTGAAATCTCCAGCGGCGAGGGTGCTGCCAAAGAAATCATCGGCTTCAGTGCCGTCAATGTTCATCAATTGCCACACGTATTGCCGATGAGATGCATCAGCGCGCAATCCCACGCCGGTGCCATAAAGGATTACCACCATGCCCACGTTCTGAGTGGTGGTGAATGGCAAGGTGACCTGGGGCGCGCCAATGGCCAGATCCTGCCAGCCATCGCCATTGAAATCGCCACTGGCCAGCGTCTGGCCAAAACGGTCACCGGGGTGGGTGGCGCCGCCGTTAATATCATCCAGGGTCCACGTCGTGGCCAGCACACCGGATGGCGTGGTTGGTTTCGGTATCGCTGGATTTTCGGCCAGTACAGTAAAAAGGCATGGGCCGATGCCAATCCAAGGGTTATCAGGGCTAATGCTTTAAAACGTTTTCTGTTCACGGAAATGCCTCCTTGGGGTTCGGGAAGCTCTGATTGCAATCAGAGCTTGCAAAAAAAAACCGTCTTCCTCTTTAATTTCGTTTTTCTGGCCATTTTTTTTCAAAACCCGGGAGATTTTTTGCCACAATCAGACTCATAAAACAGGAGACAGGCACTAAGGAAGCTCTGATCGAATCGTGATACGGCATCTTGTGGTGTAAAATAGTCCATTTCTGTGTTGCAAACCTTCGCAATAGCCTGGCTATTACGTGCGGTTTGCGCCTTGAACTGAACAATTTTTCACAACAATCTGCTCGTGCCAGATTCAATCAGAGCTTCCCTAGATAGTGTCGTCACAAGATTGCGCCCCATATGGCAA
>WGBZ01000159.1 GCA_015494035.1 Lysobacterales bacterium
AAGCTGCCGGAGAACCTGTTGAGAAACTGGAATTTCACCAGATAACCGAAAAAGACGGCAAACCTGTGTTCCGGTACATGAAAGCCATCGAAACCAAGCCCATTTGTCTGGTGTGCCACGGCAAAAACATTGCCCCGCCGGTGGCCGAGAAAATCCGCCAGCTGTACCCCAACGACCAGGCCACTGGCTTTGAGGTGGGCGACATTCGCGGCGCCTTCAGCATTGTTCAGCCGCTGGATAAACCGTTGCCCAAACCACTCAAGCCAGCGCCAGGCCTGGCTGACGACTCACCCGCGTCGTCTCCATAATGATGCCACGCCTGATCAGATGGAGCGGGTTAATAGCCCTGATGTGGGCCTGGTCACTGCAAGCCCAGGACACTCACGATAGCGCAGGCAGCGAGAGTGGCGCTGTTCAGGATTGCGGCACCAGTGAGCCAGCCCGGGAATTGGCCGGCTTGATTCTGCGCTCGGATAAACAACAACACCCACGCCTGCGCTGCCATCGGGTATTGGCGCAACTGGCCGCGCAAAAAGCGCGTGCACTGGCCGAGTCCAATCGCATCTCGCACAGCGTCAATCACGAATTTCCCAACCAACAGCTATTGCGGGGCGGACTGAAATTGCCGGTGACCTATCCGGTCATCGGCAATCAGGTGGAATCCATCCTTGGTGGCGGCCGCACGCCACTGCATGCCTTCAAGCTGTTTATGGACAGCCCCCGGCACAAGGCCCACCTGATGGGCGAAACGGACTTTATGAAAAAACAGGACTGGCTGGGCGTTGGCTATTACCACGACCCCAAAGGCCTGCACGAAGACTACTGGGTGGTGTATATCACCGAACTGAGACCCTAATCTCTATACTGGGGTCAATACACTTTTGCTGCCAGGTTTTTTGCCAGTGAAGGAGAGATAAGGAACACCGCGTGATAGTTACAATGGAAAAAACATCTCTGCTGAATTGATACCCCGTATAAACAAAATGCCCCAGCTGGGGCATTTTGCGTTTCTGGCTTTGGGGCAGGAAGTGTGGTTAATCCCAGGTCAGGGCACCGCCGGTCTGGTATTCAGTCACGCGGGTTTCGAAGAAGTTTTTCTCTTTGCGCAGATTGGCCTGTTCGTCCAGCCACGGCAGGGTACATTTGGCGCCGGGGAAGGGTTCTTCCAGGCCCAGCTGGCGGGCGCGGCGGTTGGCCATGAAGCGGAACTGTTCGCTGTGGTCTTCGGCGTTATAACCGAGTATGGGTCGTGGTAGCAGGTAGCGTGCATAGGCTTTTTCGGCCGCTTCGGCTTCGTCCCACATGTCGCGGATGGCCTGCGGGTCAAGCTGCACGTCGTTTTCCACCAGGATGTGCTTGACCACACGGATGCCGAAAGAAGCGTGCATGACTTCATCGCGCATGATGTACTGCAGTTGTTCAGCGGTGCCTTTCATCAGGCCACGGCGTTGCAGGGCAAAAACCGGCGAGAAGCCGTTGTAAAACCAGCAGCCTTCAAAAATGGCGGCAAAGAAGATGTAGGCCATAACGAAGTTGGTCAGTTCGCCAGGGTCTTCCAGGTCAATGTCCGGGCGCAAGACGCTGTTTAGGCGTCGGTTGGCAATCTGGATCTTGGCGTTGATTTCCGGAATCACGCGGTAACGGTTGTAGATTTCACCCTGATCCAGGTTGAGGGATTCAATGCAGTGCTGGTAGGTCCAGGTGTGCAGGGCTTCTTCATACACCTGGCGGGCCTGATATATCTGCAATTCCGGTGCGCTCATCTTTTCCATCACCGCCAGGCCGATATTGCGCATGGCGAGAATGTCGGAGGTGGTCAGGTAGGCCAGCACGTTGGTGTAAACGTGTTTTTCGTCTTCGGTGAGCTTGTGGTTGAAGTCGTGCAGGTCGGAGCCCATGTTGATGTCGGTGGGCGTCCAGTGGTTTTTGTTGGCGTTGAGGAAATACTTCCAGGCCCACGGGTATTTGAACGGGGCCAGCTGGTTAATGTCGGTTTTGCCGTTGATGATGCGCTTGTCTTCGGCCCGCACGGGTTCGGCGCCCCCGCTAAGCTGCACGCGATCCGGCCCAGTGGAAACCGGCGCCTTGATGCCGGCCGAAACCGGCGCTTTCCGTGCGTTGCCAGGTTCGCGGTCGGCGCTTTCCGCGCCGGTGACTTCTGTGATTTCAGGCAGCTTGGCAGCCGCGGTCTTGGCCTTGTCCTTTTTCAGTTGTCCGATGGGGTCGTCCCAGTTAAGCATGTCCACACACCTTTTTTATGTTGTTGGTCACTTTGATAGTGAGCCTCTGATTGAATCGTGACACGGCACCTTGCGGCGTAAAATCGTCCATTTCTGCGTTGCAAACCTTCACAATAGCCTTGCTATTGCGTGCGGTTTGCGCCTGGAACTGAACAATTTTTCACGATAATCTGCTCGCGCCAGATTCAATCAGAGTCTCCCTAGTGAGTTATAGCGCAATGCGGCGGACGACTCAAGCCGCCCGCCCACCCGGGTTTTACTGACAGGCCTCGCAGTCCGGGTCCAGCAGGCTGCAGGCGCTGGGTGCGACCGAGCCCACCGGCTCACTGGAAGGCTGGGCGGCGCTGTCGGGCACCGAGGTTTTTTCCACGCCGGTGGCGCCTTTGGAGCGCAGGTAGTAGGTGGTTTTCAGGCCACGCACCCAAGCCAGTTTGTAGAGGTTGTCGAGCTTGGAACCGGACGGTTCGGCCATGTACAGGTTCAGCGACTGGCCCTGGTCAATCCATTTTTGCCGGCGTGAAGCGGCTTCCACCAGCCAGCGTGGATCCATTTCAAAGGCGGTCAGGTACTTGGCCTTGATGTCGTCGGGAATGCGGTCGATGGCCTGAATGGAGCCGTCGTAGTATTTCAGGTCGTTGATCATAACGTCGTCCCACAGGTTAAGGGCTTTTAGCTCCTTGACCAAGTAGGGGTTGACCACCGTAAATTCGCCGGACAGGTTGGATTTCACAAACAGGTTCTGGTAGGTCGGTTCCACCGATTGCGAAACGCCGGAGATGTTGGAAATGGTGGCGGTGGGCGCAATGGCCATGGTGTTGGAATTGCGCATGCCGTGGGTTTTGACCTTTTCGCGCAGGCTGTCCCAGTCCAGGGTGCGGGATTTGTCCTGTTGTAGGTAGTTGCCGCGTTCCTTTTCCAGCAAGTCGATGGAGTCAATGGGCAGAATGCCCTGGGACCACAGGGAACCGTTAAAGCTGGGGTAGGGGCCGCGTTCTTCGGCCAGATCGCTGGAGGCCTTGATGGCGAAATAGGACACTGCTTCCATGGAGCGGTCGGCGAATTCCAGTGCGGCTTCGCTGGCATAGGGGATGTTTTGTTTGAACAGGGCGTCCTGAAAACCCATCAGGCCAATGCCAACCGGGCGATGGCGCAGGTTGGAGCGCCGGGCCTGGGGCACGCTGTAAAAGTTGTAGTCGATGACGTTATCGAGCATGCGCATGGCCGTGGAGATGGTTTTCTCCAGCGCTTCCATGTCCAGCCCGTCTTCGGTGGTGTGCAGCGGCAGGTTGACCGAACCCAGGTTGCACACAGCGATTTCGTCATCAGAAGTGTTGAGGGTGATTTCCGTGCACAGGTTGGAACTGTGCACCACGCCCACATGCTGCTGGGGTGAGCGGATATTGCACGGGTCCTTGAAGGTGATCCACGGGTGGCCGGTTTCAAACAGGGAACTGAGCATTTTGCGCCACAGGTCTTTGGCCTGGACCTTCTTGAAATTACGGATTTCGCCGCGCTCGGCGCGGGCTTCGTATTCCTCGTATTTTTCCCGGAAGGCCTTGCCGTACAAGTCATGCAGTTCCGGCACTTCGTCGGGAGAGAACAGTGTCCATTCACCTTCTTCCACCACACGCTCCATGAACAGGTCGGGAATCCAGTTGGCGGTGTTCATGTCGTGGGTGCGGCGGCGTTCGTCGCCGGTGTTCTTGCGCAGTTCCAGGAATTCATCGATATCAATGTGCCAGCTTTCCAGGTAGGCGCACATGGCGCCCTTGCGCTTGCCGCCCTGATTGACGGCCACGGCGGTGTCATTGGCCACTTTCAGAAAGGGCACCACGCCTTGGGATTCGCCATTGGTGCCTTTGATGCGTGCGCCCATGCCGCGCACCCGCGTCCAGTCATTGCCCAGGCCGCCGGCGTATTTGGACAGCATAGCGTCGTCCTTGATGGCATTGAAAATGCCTTCCAGGTCATCCGGCACGGTGGTCAGGTAGCAACTGGACAACTGCGGCCGCAAGGTGCCGGAGTTGAACAGCGTCGGCGTGGAGCTCATAAAGCGGAACGAGCTGAGCAGGTTGTAGAACTCAATGGCTTTTTTCTCGCGCTGCACCTCGTTGATGGCCAGGCCCATGGCAACGCGCATGAAAAAGGCCTGAGGTAATTCGAAACGAACGTTTTCGTGGTGGATAAAATAGCGGTCGTACAGGGTTTGCAGGCCCAGATAGGTAAAGGTGTGGTCGCGTTCGGGCTTGATGGCACGCGCCAGGCGGTCCAGGTCAAAGCGGGTCAGTTCCTTGTCCAGGTGTTCCAGTTCCGCGGCTTTTTTGATGTAGGTTTTGAAATAGTCGCCATAGCGTTTTTTCATTTCTTTGTAGGTAGCGCTGGTGGGCTGGCCATAGGTGAAGCTGAGGGCCTCGCTGCGCAGGCTGTCCAGCAACAAGCGCGCGGTCAGGTTGGAGTAGTCCGGGTCGCGTTCAATCAGTGTGCGGGCACTCATCACCAACGCGGTGGCTACATCCTTCTCGGCCATGCCATCAAACAGACTGCGACGGGCCTGTTCCAGCACCAGCTTGGCATCCACGCCCTTGAGGCCGGAGCAGGCTTCCCTGACCACGGCGGCGAGGCGTTCTTCATCCAGCGATTGGCGCGTGCCATCGGCGGCCACCACGGAAATGCCTGAAGGTTTGTCGGGGTGCTGTTTTTTCTCGCGCGCGGCGGCCCGGGCGCGTTTTTCGGCCTGTTTGGCGCGATACAGCACGTAGGCGCGGGCGACCTTGTGGTGTTCGTTGCGCATCAGGGCCAGTTCCACCTGATCCTGTATGTCTTCAATGTGGATGGTGCCGCCGTCTTCCATGCGTCGAAACAACGCATCCACCACTTGCTGGGTCAGGTCACGCACGGTTTCATGCACGCGCGAAGAGGCGGCCGCCGAGCCGCCTTCCACGGCCAGAAAGGCCTTGGTCAGGGCCACGGAAATCTTGGACGAGTCAAAGGGCGTGATCTTGCCGTTGCGGCGGATGACCTGGAACTGCCCCGGCGGCACCACATGCACTTTCTGGCTCACTTCGTCCAGGGTGCGGGTGATGTTTTCAGCGGTGTTCTTGCTGGTGTCTGAATCTGGCTGCTGCATGCTGGCTCCGAGAAAAAATGTTTTACATCAATGGGTTGCCGGTGCCTGGGCTGCGTTGTCCACAGGCGGCTCCCGGTGTGTGCTCACTGAGGGGGATAGTGATGCGCCACGCGCCCGGCGGCACGAGTCTCCCTCATGGCAGTGGCGGACTTGATGGCTCGTTTTTATTCGTGAAGGGGCGCTTTAGGTTGCAGAAGCCCTGCAAGAAAAAGCGCCTGGGGAAGTTGTTTTGAGCCCCTGAATTCCGTCTGATCTGGACACTACCTTAGCACGATTTTAGCCAAAATCCAGAGGCAAAATTTGAATTGCTTTCACAGAAATCAACCAAGATTTTCAACCATGCCAGGCACAGGCCCGGGCAACCCCATCAACGGCGGGCGTTTGCCAAATGAAGTTAAGGAAGCTCTGATCGAATCGTGAACTTGCTTCTCACGCCTGAAATGTCCGATAACTGTGTTGAAGTTCTTGCGAATAGCCCGCTATTGGCTGCGAACTCCGCCTTGTTCTCGAACATTTCCGGCATAACCTGCTTCGTCCAGATTCAATCAGAGCTTCCTTAAAGAATCGCATGAAGTCAGGGCCAAAAATCGTCCATGGAAATCGGCGAATGTGACAAAAATTAACAGAATCAGGCTGATAGAAAAAAATTTACCAAGGCTGAAAATAATCCTGCCGTGGCCTGTCTGCAAGCGGTCTGTTGGGGCCTGACTGGTATAATGGCGGTTTTCCAGCCACAGGCTAGTGCATGAGCGATTCCAGCCCCTCCTCAACTCTGTCAACCCCACCAGAAAGCACGCCGTCTGCGGCCGAAAATACCCTGTATCTGGTGGATGGTTCATCATATCTGTACCGCGCCTTTCATGTGCCGGCACTGCAACGGTTGAGCAATGCCGAAGGGCAACCCACCGGCGCGTTGTATGGCGTGATCAATATGGTCAAAAGCCTGCTGGAGAGCGAAAACCCACGCCACATGGCGGTGGTGTTTGATGCCCCGGGCAAGAATTTTCGCCACGACCTGTTTGAGGACTATAAGGCCAACCGACCACTCATGCCCGAGGAGTTGAAATCGCAGATTGAACCGCTCAAGGCCTTTATCCGCGCCATGGGCATCCCCTTGATTGAAGTGCCGGGGGTGGAGGCCGATGATGTGATTGGCACGCTGGCTGAAAAAGCCACGGAAAAAGGCATGTCGGTGGTGATTTCCACCAGCGACAAGGACATGGCCCAACTGGTGAATGAAAAGGTCAGCCTGGTCAATACCATGACCGGCAAGGCCATGGACGCAGCAGGCGTTGAGGAAAAATTTGGCGTCAAGCCGGAGCAAATAGTGGACTTTCTGGCCCTGACCGGCGATGCCTCCGATAACATTCCGGGCGTGCCCAGGGTGGGTGCCAAAACCGCGGCCAAATGGTTGCAGAAGTACGGCAGTGTGGATGAATTGCTGGCCCATGCCGATGAAATCACCGGCAAGGTAGGAGAATCACTGCGAGCGCACAAGGCGCAATTGCCGCTGAGTCGTGAACTGGTCACCATAAAACGCGATCTGGATCTGGACATCGATCCGGCTGAGCTGGTGTTGGGTGAGACCGACCCGGGCACGCTGGATGCCCTGATTGAGCAATACGGCATGTTTTCCCTGCGCGAGGAGAAAAAACCGGCACCGAAAAAAGGCGATTACGTCACCATTCAGGACGAAAAGACCCTGGACAAGTGGCTGGCCGATGCCAAACGACGCGGCGTGCTGTCGCTGGACCTGGAAACCACCAGTCTTGACCCCATGCAGGCCGACATCGTGGGCTTTTCCATCGCTTCCACACCCGGGCAAGCGGCTTACATTCCGGTGGGCCATCAGACTGAAGAGAAGCAGTTGCCACGCGAAGTGGTGCTGGAAAAAATCCTGAAAGTGGCCAATGACCCGGCGGTCAACCTCATCGGTCAGCATTTTAAGTACGACATGAACGTGCTGGCGGCCAACGGCGCGCAGGTGCGAGCGCCGGATTTTGACACCATGCTCGAGTCCTATGTGCTTAATCCCAGCGCCACCCGCCACGACATGGACTCATTGGCGCGGCATTACCTGAACCGCGAAACCATCAAATACGAGGACATTTGCGGCAAGGGCGCCAAACAGATCTGTTTTTCGCAACTGCCGCTGGACCAGGCCACGGCCTATGCCGCAGAAGACGCCGATGTGACCCTGCAACTGCACCAGGTGTTGTGGGACAAGCTGAAGAAAACCGAGGGCCAGAAACGGGTTTTTGAAGACATTGAAATGCCGCTGGTGCCGGTGCTGGCGAAAATGGAACAGACTGGTGTGCTGATTGACAAGGACGAACTGCAGCGGCAGTCGCAAGAACTGGCCGGGAAAATGCGGCAGCTGGAGCAGAAAGCCTGGGCGCTGGCCGGGCACGAGTTCAACCTTAACTCCACCAAGCAGATCAAGCAGGTACTGTTTGAGGAAATGGGTTTGCCGGTGTTGCGCAAGACCCCCAAAGGCCAGCCCTCCACCGCCGAAGACGTACTGGAAGAACTGGCGCGCGAATACGACCTGCCGCGCTTGATACTGCAATACCGTTCACTGGCCAAGCTCAAGTCCACCTACCTCGACAAGCTGCCCAAACAGATCAACCCCAAAACTGGCCGCGTGCACACCCAGTATCACCAGGCCAACACCAGTACCGGCCGGTTGTCCTCGTCCAACCCCAATTTGCAGAATATTCCCATTCGCACGCCGGAGGGTAACCGCATACGCAAGGCCTTTATTGCCAGCCCCGGCAACAAGATCGCTGCGGCGGACTATTCGCAGATTGAATTGCGCATCATGGCCCATTTGTCCGGCGATGAAAACCTGCTGGATGCCTTTGCCAAAGGTCAGGACGTGCACGCACGCACCGCTTCGGAAGTGTTCGGCGTGCCCATGGACGAGGTCACGCCGCAACAACGGCGCACCGCCAAGGCCATCAATTTTGGCCTGATGTACGGCATGAGCGCCTTTGGGCTGGCCAAACAGCTGGGCATCAGCCGCGAAGAAGCCCAGGCCTATATGGACACCTATTTTGCCAAATACCCCAAGGTGTTCGAGTTTATCGAAAGCCTGCGCCAGAAAGCCCGCGAGCAGGGCTACCTGGACACCATTTTTGGTCGTCGGATCTATTTCCCCGACATCAACAGCCGCAACAAACGTGTGGCGGCCGCCGCCGAGCGGGCTGCCATCAATGCGCCGTTGCAGGGTTCGGCGGCAGACATCATCAAACGCGCCATGATCGGGGTTGACAAGGCGCTGAGTGAGGCGTATCCGGACGTCAAAACCATTATGCAGGTGCACGATGAATTGGTATTCGAGGTGCCGGAGGACAAGGTCGATGCAGTGAGTCAAGTGATTACCCGGGAAATGGAAAATGCCGCACAGCTGAAAGTGCCGCTGAAGGTTGACCTGGGCGTGGGGAACAACTGGCAAGAGGCGCATTAGTATCGAAAATCTCAGCAAAAACCACAGGCCACAGGCATGACACCCACCCATTTGAATCCGCAAACCACCCTCTACCAGCGACTGGGCGGCGAAAGCCGGCTGCACGAGCTGGTCAACCGCTTTTACGACATCATGGAAAGCGATCCTGAAGCGGCGGACATCCACGCCATGCATGGCAGTGACACCACTGAAATCCGCGAAAAACTGTTCGATTTTCTTTCTGGCTGGATGGGTGGCCCGGTGCGTTATCCGCAAAAATATGGGCCGCCGGCCATGCGCAGGCGCCACCTACCATTTGCCATTGGTGAGAAGGAAAAGCGCCAATGGCTGCATTGCATGGCTCGTGCCATGGAAGACTGCGGGATCGATACCGAATTGCGCGCGCACCTCCACCAGGCCTTCGAGCGCACCGCCGATCATTTCAGAAACCGGCCCTGAGTCGGTTGTTCCTCCCTTTTCAACAATGGAAACACCCATGTACGAAATCCTTAAACACACCCACCTGAGCATGATCACGCTCAGCATTATTCTGTTTGAATGGCGTTTTCTAATGAACAAGATGCGCCGTCGCCGCCCGGGGCCTTTTCTGCGTGTGGCGCCGCACGTGATTGATACCCTGCTGCTGGCCACAGGCGTGGCGATGATCGTCCTTAGTGGCGCGGTGCCTTGGAAAGTCTCCTGGACCCTGGCCAAACTGCTGGCGTTGCTGGTCTACATTGCGCTGGGTCTGGTGGCAATGAAAAGCCGTGGCCCGGTCGCTGTACTGGCATTCGTGCTGGCCACGCTGGTGTTTGCTTACATGGTGCTGGTGGCGATAAGTAAATCGCCCACGCCCTGGGTCTGATGGTCGGTCGTCTTCGGCAACAGCCTGAGAAAAATCCCCGGTCGCCCTGGCGGTTGTTTTTTGCTCTGTGCCCGGCCCCGCAGACACGCAAGCAGATCGCTACATTTTTGCGCCATAACCCGGCCCCGGGCCGACCGGTGCCACCGGAAAACTGGCACATGACGCTGTTGTTTGTAGGCCATGTGCCGCCTTCGCAGGCTCAGGCTTTGCTTCAGTTATCCTTGTCCGGGCTGCCGACGCCGTTTGTGCTGCGGCTGAATCGTTGCGGCTGGTGGCCGCGACCCAAAGCCGGCTGGCTGGCCCCGGCACGGCCACCGGCAGAACTGATGGCCTTGCACCGGCTCGTGCGGGAACAAGTGGCTGC
>WGBZ01000160.1 GCA_015494035.1 Lysobacterales bacterium
CCCGCTGCTGCAACACGTCGGATCGTGTGTCGATGGAGTTCTGGAACACGGCAATGCGGGTTTCATGCCACAGCCGGTAATGATGGATCAAACCCGAATTAACCGCGGCGGCCAGGACCGGGCCGGTCACCGCCTGGGCGATGTTGTACAATTGCGCAAACTCATCGGCGCCCACCTGAAAATGCAGCTGAAAACTGGTGTTGAGGGCTTCCAGCATGAAATTGTCATGGGTCACGCTCAATTCATCAATGCCGCGCACATTCAGGCGAAAATCGGAACCACGAATGCGTTTCAGCGTTTCATTCAGTTCCCGATACCGGTCAATGGGCATCATGTTGTCGAGGGTCAGATCCATCTGCCGAATGGTGGGTAGAATGCCCGCCAGCACCACGCGCGCATCGTGCCTAGCGGCTTCATCACGGGCAATACCCAACACTTCGTTGAGTTCGGCTTCGAGGCGCCCCAGGCAATCGTCTTCATACACCAGCGGTGTCAGATTGGCTTCCAGATTGAACTGCGCAATTTCCGGTGTAAAGCGGGAATCCGTCAGATTTTCCAGTACCTGCACGGCCTTGTTGGCGGGTCGGCAAGCCGCATCGACCAGAAACATTTCCTGCTCGGCTCCGATTCGGCGTACGCCATCTTCGATCATGTTTTTCTGGATCATCAGTTCCAATGCGCGCTGATCGTTCAACAAGGCGCGCATGAACTGGCGCCGGGCCTGTTCATTGTGCTCGGTGGATACGTGCAGATCGCCCATGGATTCCCTCTTTATATTCGGCGGTTGATGCTACCCGGAAGTGATGCTTTATGTCACTGGCTCCGGTGCTTGGGATTATCATGCCCGGATTCAACCCACAGCGCAAGATGGTGCCAGGCAGAAATGGCAAATTCCGCCAAAACGCTTTTTAGTATCGACTATTATTAAGCGGGTAAATTGAAGCAGTTAATACAGGTGGTAAACCCAGGTCAATACGGCCGAGAGCACCAGCCAGACCAGCAGGGTCAGTGGCACGCCCACTTTGACGAAGTCGGAAAATTTGTAGCCGCCGGCGTTCATCACCAGCAAATTGGTCTGATACGCCATAGGTGTGGCATAACTCATGTTGGCGCCAAACAGCACCCCCAGCACAAACGGCTCAATGGGCATGCCCAGGCGCTGGGCGATGCTCACGGCAATGGGTGTACCAATAACCGCTGCGGCATTGTTGGACACCACGTTGGTCAGGATAGCCATGAAGAAAATCAGCATGGCAAGAATAATACCGGGAGAAAGACCATCGGTGACGGTCACAAAAACATGCGCCAGGTAATCGGCGCCACCGGTTTTGATCAGCGCTGTCCCCAAGGCCAGGGAGGCCACAATAATCAGGATGACCTGTGTGCTGAGGGCATTGGTGGCGTCACGCCAGCGCAGGCAGCCGGTGGCCACCAGAATAAACACCCCCAGAACTGCACTAACCGCAATGGGCATCACACCGATGGCTGCCGTGCCCACCACCAGCGCCATCACCAGCAAGGCCAACGGCGCCTTGCGGGTGTGCGGCAGTTCTTCCCCCCCGTCAAGCACCAGCAAGGTGCCCGCATTCTTGACTTCCTGCATGGCCTTTTTGTCGCCCTGCACCAACAACACATCGCCAGCACGCAATACCATGTCATTTACGCCCTTGGAGCGCGCCTGAGTTTCCTTGCCGTGGCTGTGAATAGCCAGCAAACGCAGGCCATATTTGGAATTGAGCCGCGCATCGCCGACCCGCACGCGATCCAGGGTCGAACCGCCAATCACCACCACCTCGGCGATACTCTGGTCGCCGGCCTTGAACGGTTCACCGGTGTTATCGCCCTCGCCCGGATTTTCCCCCGCGTACAGCTTGCCACCCAGTTCGACCTCGTAATCGCGCAGGCGATCAGCCGTGTCTGAAACCACCAGCCGGTCACCGGCCTTGATCTCCACATCCGGCAAGGTGGTGATGCTGAGGTTATCGCCACGAATGATGCGCTCGACATTGATTTCGCCACCGGTCTTGTCGCGAATTTCCGCCAGTGTTTTTCCGTCAGCAAAGCCGCCAGGCAGGATCTCCAGTTGTGCGGTAAACACGCGCGGCGACGTGTCATGCAAAGGCGGTTCACGTTCGGGCAGGATCTTGGGCACAATCAGCCACAGATAAAGAATAGCGAAGAAGGCCGCGATGGCCACGGGACGGGCAAAATCAAACATGCCAAACGGTGGCATGCCCAGGTCTTCGGCCACCTTGACCACCAGCAGGTTGGTTGACGTGCCGATGGTGGTGGCCATGCCGCCGAGCAAGGTGGCCAACCCCATGGGTAACAGTGTCCGCGAAGGCGACTGGCCCGTTCTTAATGACACGTTGATGAGAATGGGCAACAACAGCACCACAATCGGGGTGTTGTTGATAAAGGCGCTCAACACCGCGCCGGTCACCAGCGTCAATAAAAAACTCAAGGACGGTTTAACTCGCCACACCTTGGCCAGAAAACGACCGATGGGTTCCATGGCGCCGGTTCGCACCAGGGCCTGGCCCACAATCATCAGGGCCGAAACCGCAATCAGGGCCTCGTTGCCAAAGCCGAGGAAAAATTCCTTGACCTGGAAGACCGAGCCATCGGGCAAATGGTAAGGAAAAAGGTAAAAACCCACCAGCAAGGCGCACAGCACAAACAGGCTGGAGGTTTGCAGGGGAATCCGTTCACGGGTAAACAGAACCAGCGCAATCAGGGTCAGCAGCAGCACCGCAATGGCGTGTGGCTGCGGGGCTCCAATGGCCACCTGTTCTTCGATCATAAATAACCGCGAAGTCAAAAAGAGGCTACAAAGTCTATCACGGATTGATGAAATCCGGCGTCCAACGAGAGGGCGGCTGCCTAGGGAAGCGCTGATTGAATCTGGACGAAGAAGGTTATATCTGAAATGTTAGAGAACACGGCGAAGTCCTAGCCAATAGCGGGCTATTGGCAAGGACTTCAACACTGTTATCGGACATTTCAGGCGTGAAAAGCGAGTTCAAGATTCGATCAGAGGCTCCCCAGGGAAGCTCTGATTGAATCTGGCGCGAGCAGATTGGAGTGCAAAATTGTTCAGTTCAAGGCGCAAACCGCACGTAATAGCAAGGCTATTGCGAAGGTTTGCAA
>WGBZ01000161.1 GCA_015494035.1 Lysobacterales bacterium
AACCAGTGCCACGGCCTCGGCCGTGGCACTGGTTGGCGGGGGTTCAAAACCAAAACCTGGCGAAATTTCCCTCGCCCACAAAGGAATACTTTTCCTGGATGAACTGCCCGAGTTTGACCGCCACGTGCTGGAGGTGCTGCGCGAGCCGCTGGAATCTGGCCGCATCACCATTTCCCGCGCCGCCCAGCAGGCCGAATACCCGGCGGAATTTCAGCTGGTGGCGGCCATGAATCCCTGCCCCTGTGGCTTTCTGGGCGACGCCGAGCGGCCATGTCGTTGCTCTCCCGGGCAGGTGCAATCTTACCGTAACCGGCTTTCCGGGCCGCTACTGGACCGCATCGACATGCACCTGGAAGTGCCGCGCATGGCCCCTTCCCAGTGGCGAAAAATCACCCAGGCAGAAGAGGGCACGGCTGAGGTGGCCAGCCGCGTGCGTATAGCGCGAGAGCGACAGCAGCAACGCAATGCCGGAATCTTGAACGCGAGGCTTTCGGGCAAGGCGCTGGAGGAGGCCATGGACTTGCCGGAAAAAGAACTGCAGTTTGTGGAACAGGCGGTGGAACGCCTGCGCCTGTCAGCACGGGCTTATTTTCGCATCCTCAAAGTGGCCCGAACCATCGCTGACCTGGCCGGCAGCAAAGGGGTTGGCCGCAACCACCTGGCTGAAGCCATTTCGTACCGATGCCTGGATCGGGCCATCAGTTGAGTCTGTCGGGCAGTGTTCCCGTCTTAATCTTATTTGACAATTGTGTGCAGTTGGTTATATTAGTTGGAACTGATTAAACCCACAACCGCTATAACCAAAAAGAGGAAGCGAATGAAAGCACAACCCAAAATCCTGACCCTTTCTATCTTGCTGGCCCTGTCGGCCTCGCCACTGGCCATCGCCCAGCAGAGCTCGAACAATGATCAGCAGGACGACGACAAATACAACCTGGGCACCGTGGCCGTGGTGGGCACGCGCGGCAAGTACCGTACGGTCAATGATGCGCCGGTGCCGGTTGATATTCTCGAAGCCGAAGACCTGAAACGCACTGGCGCCACCGAACTGGGGCGTGCCATTCAGGCATTGGCACCGTCATTTAATTTTTCCAGCTCCAGCGTTTCGGATGGCACCGACGCGTTGCGCCCGGCCACCTTGCGGGGGCTGGGCCCAGACCAGACGCTGGTGCTGATCAATGGCAAGCGCCGACACACCAGCGCACTGATTCACGTGAATACCTCAGTGGGCCGGGGCACGGCAGGAACGGACATCAATGCCATTCCCATTTCAGCGGTTGATCACATTGAAGTCTTGCGTGATGGCGCGGCGGCCATCTATGGTTCGGATGCCATTGCCGGTGTCATCAACATTGTGCTCAAGTCTGACCCCAACGATCGCGAAGTGGGCGCCTATTGGGGCCAGACCTATGAAGGCGATGGCGATACCACGGTGGGTAACCTGAATCTGGGCACGCCACTGGGCGAAGACGGATTCTTTCACTTTACCTACGAATACCGTAATCGCGACCACACCAATCGCGCCGGCTTGACCGGGGCCGTGCAATACCCCTTGCTGGAAGACGGCAGCTTTGATCCGCGCGAGTACACCTTTAATCGGCGCAATTTCCGCATTGGTGATGCCGATTCGAAACAGAACGTAGTGGTCATGAATGCCGGCATGAGTCTGGGCCCGGGTGAATGGTACGCCTTTGCCACGTACTCCGATCGCGACAACCAGTCTGCTGGTTTTTATCGCCGCGCCAACCAAACTAACCGCACTGTGCTTGAGATCTATCCGGATGGCTTTTTACCTTTGATCAATACCACCATCAAGGACTGGAGCTTCAATACGGGTTACAAATGGTCTACGGAGAGTGGTTGGGACTATGATTTTCATGTGGGCACCGGCCATAACTCCTTCAATTTCTACATCAGCAACTCGCTCAATGCGTCGTTTGGGCCACAAAGCCCCACCGAGGCGGATGCCGGCACCCTGAAACTGGGCCTGTTCCAGGTGACCCTGGATGCTTCCCGTCCGATGAATATTGCCGGCTATGATGCCAATTTCGCCTGGGGTCTGGAATATCGTCGAGATAAATACAAGATCGTTCCCGGCGAGCCGGTTTCCTATGAAGATGGTGGCGCCATCAACCCGCGCACCGGCGAACCCTATGCGCCGGGTTTTCAGGTTTTTCGTGGCTTCTCACCCAATAATTATGTCAGTGAAGATCGCAACAACAAGGCGTTCTATGTGGACCTGGAATCCAACGTCACCGATCAATTACTGCTGACCGGCGCACTTCGGCATGAAAACTATAGCGATTTTGGTGGCACCACCATCGGCAAACTGGGTTTTAAGTATGACGTGAATCCGAACCTGTCTTTCCGGGGTGCGTTCAATACCGGCTTCCGTGCCCCATCCATGCAGCAGTTGTATTTCAACAGCATCAGCACCCAGTTTGTGTCTGATCCCAATGGCAATGGCCTGATCGCTCAGGAACGAGGTACCTTCCGCAATGACAGTGAGATTGCCCGTTTGCTGGGTATTCCGCGCCTGAAGGAGGAAAAGTCCACCAACTACTCTTTGGGCCTGGTGTATGCGACGCAAAATGACGTCGATATTTCGGTGGACCTGTATCGCATCGATATTAATGATCGTATCGTGATTTCCGGTGCCTTTTCTCCCGCCAATGCTCCGGCAGCGACTGAAATTTTTGAGGAGCTGAATATTACCGCCGCACAATTCTTTATCAATGCCGGTGACACCGAGACCAAGGGCATTGATGTGGTGGTCAGCAAAAATGACATTGAACTGGGCAACGAATGGAATTGGGACACCACGTTTGCGGCCAACTGGACGGACACCAATGTGACCGTCAGCGTACAAGCGCCGGATCTGCTGGAAGGGCTGGAGGACGTGATTTTCACCAGTCAGGACCGCTCCATTATCGAGGAATGGCAACCCAAGAGCCACATGAGCTGGACCAATGTCTTCAGCAAGGGCAACTGGGACGTCACTGTGCGTGAAAGCTATTACGGTGAATACACCATTCAGGAAGGCAATGGCGATCGCCAGACTTTTGGTGGTGAATTTCTCACTGACCTGATGTTGACCTATAACTTTGAGGACATGCCACTGACCGTGAGTGTTGGCGCCAATAACCTGTTCGATAACTACCCGGACAAGAACCGGATCGGGCAGGCGAGAGGCGGACGCATTGTGGATGAAAACGGCACCGTGATCGTGGACTCTCCAGGAGTCTTCACGTATTCACGTCGGGCCGCTCCTTTTGGATTCAATGGTGGTTTTTACTTTATCTCAGCCAATTACCGCTTTTGAACCGGGTCTTATCCACAAGAGCAATAAACAAGGGGGCCGAAAGGCCCTTTTGTTTTGCCGGAGTCTCATGCCGGGGAAAGCACAGAGGGGGCCATCAACCGTCGGGCTAATTAAGAAGAATGTCTGGCAGGTTCGGAACATGACCTCTGGCACACGCCGCAGCAGTGTTGTAGTGATATAGTACACCAACATTCAAGAGATACAGGAGATTGCCATGCAACACCATATCACCATGAACTGCAGCGAAGAACGTTACTGGATTAACCAGCTCGAAGGGTACGCACGATGTGCCCGGCACCAGAGCGGACATCAGGCCGCGGAGTTGGAGAACAAAAAATTCCAGTTGCTCGAACAGGGCTTTGAGCCGGTTGTTATCAAAAGCCTGGAAGCCTTGCTGAGAATGCGTTTTGATCCGAGATGGAAACTGGGCTCTTACCAAAAAGGCGCCATTGATGCCATGTTGGCCTACCTGGGGGAGGAAGACAACGTGATTCCTGATCACGTGCCCGGTATCGGTCTATTGGATGATGCCATGGTCATTATGGCAGTTGCGAAACGCTTGCAGCGAACACTGGCCGCATTTTGCGACTATGAAAATTTCAAGACGCATTATGCCCACGGACGTCAGTTTACACCGGACGACTGGAAGCGGTTGAAAGCTCAGGAAGTGCGCTCCAACAACCGGGTTCGGCGCTTGCGTCGCGTCAGCACATCACACTGAGCACGACGACTAAGCGGGCAGGACGAAAGCACTAAGCCTGACCAGTCCTCAAGAAAGTTGATTTAATCAAACTCATTCACCAGGTGGTGAAAACTGGAAACCCCGATTTTCGGGGTTTCTTGCGTAAAAAGGCCGGCAAAAGTTGCACCACACCCCCCAAGCCTTTATAATGCAGCGGCTTTTTAATGCGCCACAATCCCCCGAGAGATGTGGCGTTTTGTTTTTCTAAGGAGCCTCTGATTGAATCTGGCGCAAGCAGATTGTAGTGTAAAATTGTTCAGTTCAAGGCGCAAACCAAGCTATTGTGAAGGTTTGCAACGCAGAAATGGACGATTTTAAGCCACAAGATACTGTGACACGGTTCTACCAGAGGTTCCTAAAGGCGCCAGCTCATGCGTAAAACGCAGCCGAATCATGCCCGCACAGCGGTGTTTTTAATCCCGCTCTGGCAAGGGGTTGTGACCGTGATGCTGGCAGTGCTGACTTACAGCGCTTATAACTGGCCAGTGGCAAAAAGCGTTTTGACCGGCGGCATTATCAGCGCCATCGGCAGCCTGGTTTTTGCCTTGAGTGTGTTTACCACGCTGGCAACGGATTCCCGAGTGGTTTTGCGACGCATGTTTCGTGGCGAAGCGCTCAAGCTGGCCCTGGTGGCGGTTTTGTTTTATCTGGCCATTGTGGTTTTGCATGTGCAAGCCCTGCCAACCATGGCCGGTTTTCTTGTGACCCTGCTGGTTTTCTGGGTTGCGTTATTACGAGCAATTAAGTGAGATGACGTAAAATGGCTGAACAAGCGAGCGGTATCGGCGAATATATTCACCATCACCTGCAAAACAATCAGTTGCAGCTGGTGGATGGCTCCAGTTTCTGGGTCATCAACCTCGATAGCCTGTTCTATACCCTGTTGACTGCCGTGGTCTTTCTGGGCCTGTTTACCTACGTCGCCAAGCGGGCCACCAGCGGTGTGCCAGGCAAGCTACAAAATTTTGTGGAAATGGTGGTCAACTTTGTCAATGAGCAGGTGAAAGACACCTATCATGGCAAATCCAAGCTGATTGGCCCGTTGGCCTTGAGCATTTTTGTGTGGATATTCCTGATGAACTTCATGGACCTGATCCCGGTGGATTTTTTGCCGTGGCTGGGCCAGAAAGTTTCCGGTGATGAAGGCATGCACATGCGCGTGGTGCCCTCCACCGATTTGAACATCACCTTCGGCCTGTCCCTGGGCGTCATCCTGCTGGTTTTCTATTACAGTTTCAAAATGAAAGGCGTCAAAGGTTACGCCAAAGAATTGCTGACACATCCATTCGGCCCGAAGCTTTTCCCGGCCAACTTGCTGCTGAACATTGTTGAAACTGTCGCCAAGCCCATTTCCCTGAGTTTGCGACTTTTCGGCAACCTGTATGCCGGTGAGCTGATTTTTATTCTTATCGCCGTTTTTACCGTCGGTTATACCCTGGAGCATTTCCTCACGCCGGGTGGTTTCGCCATGACCGTGGGTCAGCTGGTGCTGGGCCTGATCTGGGCGATTTTCCATATTTTGATTATTCTTCTGCAGGCCTTTATCTTTATGATGCTGACGATTGTTTACCTCAGCATGGCCAGTGAGACCGAGTCGCATTAGACTACTAAAATTTTTTTAACCCCCAACCGTTAAATACAATCGGAGAAAATGATGGAAACTTTAGCACTTGTTGCAGACATTCAAAGCAGCACCGTAATTGCCGTAGCAATCATTCTTGGCCTGGCTGCCCTGGGTACTGCCATCGGCTTTGCCCTGCTGGGTGGTCGCTTGCTGGAAGCTACCGCACGTCAACCGGAACTGGCCTCAATGCTGCAAGTTAAAATGTTTATTGTCGCAGGTCTGTTGGATGCGATCGCCATGATTGGCGTGGGTATGGCACTGTTCTTCACCTTTGCCAATCCGTTCCTGGCTGCAGTACAGGCTGCTCACTAAGACGCGACCCGAATTGTTCGGACTTTTATCTAGACACGAAAGGCGGATCAAGCCATGAATATCAACTTCACCATGATCATCCAGATCATCGTATTTTTTGGTGTCATTTTGTTCACCATGAAATACATCTGGCCTGTCATTCTGGGCGCCATTGAAGAGCGCGAAAAGCAGATTGCCGATGGCCTGGCTGCTTCTGACAAGGCTGCCAAAGCCCTGGCCGAAGCCGAAGCCGGAGCCACCAAGCTGCTCAAGGAAGCCCGTGAACAGGCCAGCCAGATCCGCGATCAGGCGCATCAGCAGGCCATCAAGATCAAGGATCAGGCCAAGAGTGAAGCCCTGGCTGAAAAAGAGCGTCAACTTGAAGCGGCGCGTGCAGAAATTGAACTGGAAGCCGCCCGGGCCAAGGACGCACTGCGCAAGCAGGTGTCGACTCTGGCACTGGCCGGTACCGAGAAACTGCTGAACCGCGAAGTAGATGAAAAAGCGCACGCCGACTTGCTGGAAGAACTGGTCAAAGAGATCTGATTATGAGCGAACTCATCACCCTGGCCAGACCCTATGCCCGCGCCGCCTTTGCTCATGCCCGTGAAAACGGTCAGATTGAGCAATGGGAGCGTTGGTTGGCCGAAGCCGGTGCACTGGCGGCCGCTCCACAGGTGCGGGCCCTGTTTACCAATCCGGAGCAAACTGACGAAACGCTGGTCAAGTTGTTGGCCGGTGAAGGCGCTGACGAAGGCTTTGTCAACTTCCTGCGCTTGCTGGCGGACAATGACCGTCTGCTGCTGTTGCCGGAGATTCACCAGCTGTTCAGTCAATATGCCGAAGAAGCTGCCCGCACCTTGACGGTGGATGTTTATTCAGCCAGCGATATGCCTGCCGGGCAGCTGGACAAGCTGAAACAGGCACTGGGCAAGAAACTCGATCGTACAGTGAAAATTCGTACCCACAAGGACGAATCCCTCATCGGCGGGGCGCGCATCCAGGCCGGTGATCTGGTCATCGATGGCACACTTAAAGGCAAGTTGGACAAATTACGGTCCGAACTATTGAATTAATTACCGAGATCCGCCGCATGCGGGTCATAAGGTCGAAAGAGGAACTGCAATGCAAACGACATTGAATCCATCAGAAATTAGCGAGCTGATCAAGGAACGCATCAAGCATTTCAAAGTGCAGTCAGAAGCTCGTGCTGAAGGCACCGTGGTCAGCGTGACCGACGGTATTGTGCGAATTCACGGCCTGACTGACGTCATGCAGGGTGAAATGATTGAATTGCCACAGGATACCTATGCGCTGGCATTGAACCTGGAACGCGACTCCGTGGGCGCGGTGATTCTGGGCGATTACGAGCACATCACCGAAGGCGACAAGGCCAAATGCACCGGCCGTATTCTGGAAGTGCCGGTTGGCCCCGAACTGGTGGGTCGTGTGGTTGACGCGCTGGGTAACCCCATTGACGGCAAAGGCCCCATTGAAGCCAAGGAATTTTCTCCGGTAGAAAAAGTGGCTCCCGGCGTGATTACGCGTAAATCAGTGGATCAACCGTTGCAAACCGGTCTCAAGTCTGTGGACGCCATGGTGCCCATTGGTCGTGGTCAGCGCGAGCTGATCATTGGTGACCGCCAGACCGGCAAGACCGCTGTGGCCGTCGACGCCATCATCAACCAGAAAGACACCGGCGTGGTCAGTATTTACGTGGCTGTTGGCCAGAAGCGTTCCTCCGTGGCCGCACTGGTGCGCAAGCTGGAAGAACACGGCGCCATGGATCACACCATTGTTGTGGCAGCCACTGCCTCAGACTCTGCGGCCATGCAGTACATTGCGCCGTATGCCGGCACCTCCATGGGTGAATATTTCCGCGACCGTGGTGAAGACGCCCTGATTGTCTATGACGACCTGACCAAACAGGCCTGGGCCTATCGCCAGGTGTCCTTGTTGCTTAAGCGTCCCCCCGGCCGTGAAGCGTATCCAGGTGACGTTTTCTACCTGCACTCTCGCCTGCTGGAACGTGCGGCGCGAGTCAACGAAGAATACGTTGAGAAAATGACCAATGGCGAAGTCAAGGGCAAAACCGGTTCCCTGACCGCCTTGCCAATTGTGGAAACCCAGGCCGGCGACGTCTCCGCCTTTATTCCCACCAACGTGATTTCCATTACCGACGGTCAGATCTTCCTCGAAACCGACCTGTTTAATGCCGGCATCCGCCCGGCCATTAATGCCGGTTTGTCTGTATCTCGTGTGGGCGGTGCGGCCCAAACCAAAATCATCAAAAAACTGGGTGGTGGTGTGCGCCTGGCCCTGGCCCAGTATCGTGAACTGGCGGCATTTGCCCAGTTTGCTTCCGACCTTGACCCGATTACGCGTAAGCAACTGGAACACGGCCAGCGGGTAATGGAGCTGATGAAGCAGCCTCAGTACACGCCGTATTCCGTGTCTGAAATGGCCGTGGTGCTG